>CALYOL010000258.1 GCA_945231345.1 uncultured Porphyromonadaceae bacterium | reverse complement strand
ATTTTATTGATATATTATATAATTTAAAATATATAATATAAATTATATATTATCTATTCTCTATTATCTATTATCTATTCTCTATTCTCTATTCACTATTCTCTATTCTCTATTCTCTATTCACTATTCTCATCCCACTGACTTCCCCTTCTATCTTCAGGTGATACGCATAATGTGGAAAAGTCGGCACATACTCTATTATCGGAGACTTTAGCGAACCCGTATATCGAAACTCATACAGCTTGCGAGAACTTTTATACCCTGCTCCATGGTCGCCATAGATGCTCAGCACAAGTGGCTCTGCCGCTCCGCAGCTAACATACACCTTCATAACCCTTAGCCCGCTCTTTGAAACCCTTCTCACGTCAAGCAATGCCCGCTCTGCATCCTTTTCATCTATCTGCTCGCGCCACTCTATATGCGTCAGGCTTCCACTCTCCTCCTCATTCAGGTTATATGTCCCGCTCTTGCATCCAACATAGCTCCCGGTTGCACTCTCCACCGGCTCTCCTATGTCGCGCTTATAATACTCTCCGCTACTCATCTCCAGCACCCATAGTTCTTCGCCTGCCATCCACAGTTCGCCATGTCTTCTGTCATAACCCAGCTTTTCCGCAGAAACCGCTGTCACCTCTGTGCTCCTCACGCCCTGAAGTCTGTAAAGCCTGCCTTCGCTCAGGTAATAGACCCCTTTGCCCGGCACTGTCACCGCCTGCTCGCCTCCGGCTATTCCTGAAGTGCTTATCTGGTTGAAGTTTTGCAATCTTCCTGCCTTGTTCATGCTCGCGGCATAAACTCTGTCTCGGCTGAATACATAATAGCGGCTGCGGCTCTGTTCCCATCCGCTCTGAGATACAATCGCATTGCAGATATGAGTTATCTCGTCTGTGCTCACTACATTCACCTCTGTCGCCAAATCAGCACTCCATATCTTGCTCGCTATCAACATCCCCGGATACGCCTTGTCCACTCGTTTTTCTGCCGGTACAAGAAACATTTCCACATCATAGCCCGTAAATTCTATCGGTCGCAAATCTTTCTCTATGTAATACGCACACTGGCTTGTCGATGATGGTGTCAAATCAAAACTCCTGCGGTATATATTCGCACCGCTGCTCAGGTATATCGTCATGCTCACCGCATCTTCCGACGGATAGCTCAACACCGGACTCATCTTCAGCGGATTTCCTTCATTCCCTTCTGAATATTTCACAACCGTCTCGCCTCCGTCGCGAAATTTAACCGCTATCGCAGCTGCCCACGGCTCATTGCCTGTCTCATACGCTACGCTCCACGCATCATACCCGGAAAATCGCTTTCTCACTATATTCCCGTGTATCACGTTCTCTCCGCTCACCGCCATCTCGCGTGACACAAACCTGTGTGGCAATGAAAGCTCGCTATTTACCACCGCATTGTCATTCGCCTTCTTCTTTCCACTCACCTTCGGCAATATCACCGTCTTTGCATTACCGCTCGCAAATGGTTGCTCAAGCCTATAGACCGGTACAAACTCTTTTTCGCAATTCTCAAGGCTTGACGCCACTGTCGCACTATAGTCCATCGTCTCATATACTCCGGGAACGCCTGCCTCCACATATCGCCCTCCCGTCGTGCTGTCTGTCCGCAGCGCACACGCCGACGAAAGACCGCTGTCTGCAAGAGATGCCTGGCTCGTCAGTTCTACCGTCAGATACGCCACCTCACTCGTCTTATTATGCTGGCATATCTCTATCGCCGGGCGATAGCTTAACGCTCCTAACTCTGTCGCTCCTCGCTTCGTGTTATTGTCCGTCAGCGGTGCTTTTACCGCATTTGTAAACTGAAATCCTTTTCCAGGCGCACTCAGCAGCACCGGCGCAGACACATACAGAAGCTCTTCTTTCTCCCCATATAGCTTATATCGCGCAAACACCGGCTGAACAAGCCGCTCAGACTTCCTCGCGCGTCCCATTATGTCGCTATACGCATTATACAGCTGTTTTGACATGTTTTGTGCATCTTCACGACCGAGCCACACTCCTTTGCTCCCGTCGCTGTCCTTTAGCGTGCTGCCGCTAACTATGCTCCGCATCTCAAAAGCTTCTGCCGTAGTAAATCTCACTGCCGGATAATCCACACTTTCCACTCTATGCCATGACCCATCTCGCTTCACCAGCCTAACCATCTCATTTTCAGTAGAAAGCAACACACTGTCTTCATCCGTTTTCACAGCACATCTCACTGCACTCGGCAGATTAACTACAAGCACCGGCTTTCCCCCATTTTCCGATACATACACTCCGCAGTTACGGTGAAAAAACGTCGTTTCATCACCTGAAAACCTGCCCTCAAGCACGCAACTCATCTGCAATTCACTGATTTTCACCGGCTTCCTTGCCTCAACAAGTCCCTTGCTCCCATTCTCTTCACTATGGCGCATATTCACCACCATCTTTCTTCCGTCACACGGTTTTTCCATCATTTTCATATCAATAAAGGTTTTTTTAATTGTTTTTATAAAGGTTTTTAATATTTTATT
>CALYOL010000257.1 GCA_945231345.1 uncultured Porphyromonadaceae bacterium | reverse complement strand
ACTACCAACAGGCCTATCTCCTGCTTCATTGCTAAAAACTGAGAATAATCCATTGTATATTCAATTTTTATTAGTTCATACCTAATACTCGGAAGATATCAGGAATAAATGTTGACTTTATAAGGCTTGAGAAGAAGTTCGGGAAGCAACCGATAGCTGCTACGCATACGATTAGGGTTGCTGTTGAGACTTTTTCCCACCATGTAGCGTCAGTCAGCTCGCGGTGATGTTCGTTTTGTACAGGACCATAGAGCAACTTTCCTACTACTCGAAGGATATATACCGCTGTAATCACGATTGAGCAGCAAGCCACGATTGTGAATACTCGGTGGAACATGTCGGCATGCTGGAATGAACCTACAAAGATTGTCATTTCTGCCACGAAACCTGATAGACCGGGCAAACCGAGAGAAGCCATACCGGCAATTACATAGCATACCGCAAGATATGGCATTATCTGCATCAAGCCTCCCATCTCGCGAATATCACGAGTGTGTGTACGTCCGTAAATCTGACCGATAAGCGCGAAGAAGAGCGCAGTCATAAGTCCGTGTGAAAGCATCTGCATGATTGCACCTGTCATTGCTGTAGTATTCAGCATTAGGATTGCAAAAAGAACAAGTCCGCAGTGTGATACTGATGAGTATGCGTTGATATACTTGAGGTCGGTCTGAACACATGCGCTGAACGCTCCATAAACCACAGAGATTCCGGTCAAGATAAGGAATATCCATGCCAACTCATTTGCTGCGTACGGCATAAGATAGATTGCTACACGGAAACAGCCGTAACCTCCAAGCTTCATAAGCACACCTGCGTGGAGCATTGACACTGCTGTTGGCGCTGAAGCATGACCGTCAGGACTCCATGTGTGGAATGGGAACATTGCGCCAAGAACGCCAAAGCCCACAAACGTCATTGGGAAGAGGAACATCTGCCAGCCGTGGCTGATAGCATCATTTTCAGCTATCTTGAGCAAGTTCCATGTTAGATTTCCGTCAGCTGCTGAATGGTAATATATACCGATAAGACCAAGCATGAGGAAAGCGGAGCCTCCCATAAGCATCAGAGTAAGCTTCATTGCTGAATAGTTCTTCTTTCCGCTACCCCAAACACCGATAAGAAGGTACATCGGGATAAGCGCAACCTCATAGAACATAAACATAGTGAAGAGGTCTATCGAGATGAAGAAACCAAATACACCTGTTGAGAGGAGTATGAGCCATAGGAAAAATTCCTTTGGCTGCTGGATGGTCCATGAGGCAAATGAGCCGGTGAGCAAGATAATTGACGAAAGTAGCAACATTGCTATTGAAATACCGTCAACGCCCACTGAAAGTGTTATGTTCAGAGGCTTAAACCAGTCCCAAGTCCCTTGATAAAGCATTGGAGCGGTTTCACCTCCTGCGCGAAGCGACAGATAATCAACCAGCACAAATACCGACAACGCCGTCAGTGCTATTGAGCCGGCTACTGCCACTGCACGTATCTGCTTGATATTTCGGCTTAAACCCACAAGGGCAAGCATCACAAGCGGAATTATTACGAAGTATATTAAAATATTGCTAAACATAGCCTTCAGATTTTATTACGTTATTATATCAGACAAATTACGGTTACTGCACCAAGGAGCAATGCACCTAACAGATATACGAGCACGTAACTCTGTACATTGCCTGATTGCAAGCCTTTGATTTGCTCTGATGCCTTGTTTGTAATGAATGCAAAGCCGTCCATAGTGCCGTCAATGATATGGCGGTCAAACCACGCTATCGGGCGTGACACAAGGTTGAAGATTATCTTGTGTGTAATAAACATATAGAGTTCATCAAAGTACATTCTCTTATGACACCAGCGCCATAGATTTGGAAGTGCTTCCGCCATCTTCGCCGGTCTTGGATTTTCTGCCTTATATAGCCATGTCGCAAGGGCTATCGCCGCAACCGCTACTGCAAGGCTTATACCCGCAACACTCCAGTCAAGGTGGATATGATATGCTTCACCGTTCCATGTCACGAGTTCGCCGAATGGTATGAAACCTGCGAAAACAGATACTACCGCAAGGATTATCAGTGGTAGTGTCATTGTCCATGGCTGGTCTTTTGGAGCATGGTGAGCGTCTTTCACTTCATGGTCTTTCCACCAGAAAATGAGATAGTAAAGACGGAACATGTAGAAAGCTGTAAGTCCTGCTACGGCAGACATCCATACATATACTATCGTGCTGTTGCCCAGGCAAGCTGATAAGATTTCATCCTTTGAGAAGAAGCCTGCAAATGGTATGATTCCGGCAATCGCAAGACATCCGATAAGGAACGTGATATGCGTAATAGGCATCAGCTTGCGCAGACCGTGCATGGCTGTATAGTTGTTTGAGTGGACAGCGTGGATAAGTGCACCTGCGCCAAGGAAGAGGAGTGCCTTAAACATCGCATGCGTAAACAGGTGGAACATTGACGCCATATAGCCCATGCCCTCGTGTATTTCAGGACGTGCCACACCGAGTGACACCATCATGAATGCAATCTGAGAAATGGTAGAGAA
>CALYOL010000256.1 GCA_945231345.1 uncultured Porphyromonadaceae bacterium | reverse complement strand
ACTCGTAACTGGACCGATGTTCGCCAGTTTAACCTTATGTTTAAGACCGAGATGGGCTCTACTGCCGATGGTTCAATGACCGTTTATCTCCGTCCGGAAACTGCGCAGGGTATTTTCGTTAACTACCTTAACGTGCAGAAGACCGGTAGAATGCGTATTCCTTTCGGTATCGCTCAGATTGGTAAAGCTTTCCGTAATGAAATTGTGGCTCGACAGTTTATTTTCCGTATGCGCGAATTTGAGCAGATGGAAATGCAATTCTTCGTTCGTCCGGGTGAGGAACTGAAGTGGTTTGACCAGTGGAAGCAGACCCGACTGAAATGGCACAAGGCGCTGGGGCTCGGAGATGAAAAATATCGTTTCCACGACCATGACAAGCTCGCTCACTATGCTAATGCCGCTACCGACATCGAGTTTGAAATGCCATTCGGATTTAAGGAGGTGGAAGGTATACACTCTCGTACTAACTTCGACCTCTCACAGCACGAAAAATTCTCAGGAAAGAAAATCCAGTACTTCGACCCTGAACTCAACGAAAGCTACACTCCATACGTCATCGAGACTTCTATCGGAGTTGACCGTATGTTCCTCTCTGTCCTCTGTTCAAGCTACGAGGAACAGCCCCTTGAGGGTGGCGACAGCCGTGTAGTGCTACACCTGCCTGCAGCCCTGGCTCCTGTGAAATGTGCGGTAATGCCTCTCGTGAAAAAAGACGGACTCCCTGAAAAGGCTCGCGAAATCGTCAGCGACCTCAAGTTTGACTTCGCTACTCACTACGACGAGAAAGACTCTATCGGCAAGCGATACCGCCGTCAGGACGCTATCGGTACTCCTTACTGCATCACCGTTGACCACCAGACTCTGGAAGACAACACTGTCACTCTCCGTGAGCGTGACTCTATGCAGCAGACTCGCGTCAATATCGCTGACCTTCATAAGCTAATCCACGACAACGTGTCGCTTAACTCTCTCCTCCGCAAACTCGGATAATTTTTTTTCAATCTAAAAACATAACTACAGACATGAAAAAATCTTCTATCATACTTATCGTGGTGGTTGTACTGCTCGCGATTGTAGGTTTTCAAGGTTGCTCTACTTACAACGGACTCGTTACCGCTGAGGAAGAGCTCAATAACAAGTGGGCTAATGTAGAGTCTCAGTATCAGCGCCGACTTGACCTCATCCCGAACCTTGTCAATACCGTCAAGGGGTATGCCGCACATGAAAGTGAAACACTTATCGACCTTACTGCTGCTCGCACCGGTCTCCAGAATGCATACAACGACGCTCAGGGTGTTGATGCTGACAAGGCGAACGGTACTGAAGACTCTATGGCTAAATTTCAGAGTGCACAAAAGCAGCTGCAGAGCGCACTCGGCATCTATGTGAATGCCGTTCACGAAGCATATCCTGACCTTAAGGCTAACGAAAATTTCCGCGACCTTATGGCACAGCTCGAAGGCACTGAAAACCGCATTGCCACTGAGCGCACACGCTATAACGAAGCTGTTAAGGAATATAATCTGAAAGTTCGCCGCTTCCCTGCATCTATGTTCGCTTCTATGTTTGGCTTTGACACAAAGGCTGCTTTCGAGGCTGAAGAAGGTGCTGAAAAGGCGCCAAAAGTAGAGTTTTAAGGCATGAAGAAAATCCTTTTAATACTTTTGGCTCTTCCATTGGTTTGCTCATTCTTCGCTTGCAGCGATGATGAGGAGCAAAACACTTGGGAGACATACAGGGAATGGCGCGAAGACAACGAGGCTTGGCTTTTGGAACAGGCTGCGAGGGAGGAAACGCCCGGCAAAGCTTACTACACTCGTGTAGTACCGAGCTGGAACAGCGGTGTTTACGTCCTCATGCACTGGTTTAACGACCGTGAGCAGACAAAGGGTAACCTCGTGCCTCTGCTCACCAGCACCGTTGACGTAAAATATCACGGCAGGCTGTATAACGACGAGCCGTTTGACTCTTCATATCTACGCACTGAACCCGCAGACAGCATTTTCCGTACTAAACTTACGGCGGTTGTGGAAGGCTGGGCAATCGCTTTGCAGCACATGCACGTGGGAGACTCTGTTGAAGTAGTAATCCCACAAAATCTGGGTTATGGAGCAAGCGGTAGCGGACAATACATCAAGCCTTATTCCGCACTCATATTCGGCATTAAGCTCGTTGATATCAACAAATACGAGAAATAATAAAACTGCTTCTGTAGCCATGCAAACCGTCGCCGGTCTGTTTCGCTCTCTCCGCATCCGTCTCGCTGAAAAAGTTGGCGAGCGTGAAGCAAAGGAAATGGCACTCATTATCTTTGAAAACCTGAAGGGATGGAGCATGACAGACATTCTCGTAAAAGGCGATAATGAGGTTTCAGACTTTATCGCGCAAAAAGCGCATGACATCGCAGACAGAATAATACTACATAATGAGCCTATCCAATATATTTTTGGGTCGGCTCATTTTTATGGTATGACGTTTGAGGTAAATCGGGCGACGTTAATCCCGCGCCCCGAGACGGCACAGCTCGTTGATATGATTGTCGATGATAATT
>CALYOL010000255.1 GCA_945231345.1 uncultured Porphyromonadaceae bacterium | reverse complement strand
TTAGAATATGGCTATTTATTATTCAGAAACTCACGAATACGTTAGAGTAGAAGGCAACACAGGTTTCATCGGTATTTCAGACTATGCGCAGCGTGCGCTGGGAAACGTGGTATACGTTGATATGCCGGAAGTTGACGATGAAATTGCAGCGGGAGAGGAATTTGGCGCTATCGAGAGCGTCAAGGCAGCGAGTGACCTTATTGCTCCTGTTAGCGGTACTGTAGTAGAGCGCAACGAAGCACTTGAGGACAATCCTCGCCTTGTAAACGAAGACGCTATGGCTAACTGGATTATCAAGGTTGAGCTTTCAGACCCATCAGAACTCGAAAACCTGATGGACGAAGCTGCGTACGCAGAACTTTGCGAAAAAGAGCATTAATATACTAATAACCAACTATTTACCATGTCGCACAGATATCTTCCTCATACACCGGAGGACATCACGGCGATGCTTGACTGCTGCGGGCTGAAAAGTCTTGACGACCTTTACAGCGACGTTCCGGAGCAGCTCAGATTTCACCGTGACTATGACCTTCCCTCAGAAATGAGCGAAAAGGAGGTGCGTGATTTCTTTGACGCACTCGGCAGAAAAAACAGCGACCTCGTGTGCTTTGCCGGAAACGGCTTTTATGACCACGACGCTCCGGCAGCAGTAAAATCGCTCATAGCCCGCTCCGAATACCTCACTGCATATACTCCATACCAGCCGGAAATATCACAGGGTACGCTACAGTATATTTTTGAATATCAGTCTATTATCTGCCGGCTTACAGATATGGATGTCTCTAATGCCTCAATGTATGACGGCGGCACGGCTACCGCTGAGGCTATGATGATGGCTGTGGCTCATGCACGCAAGCGCAATAAGGTGCTTGTTTCCGCTACAATTCATGCAGCAACTCGCGAGATTATAGACACTTACGCCCTTTATCACGGTGTAGAAGTTGTCACTGTTCCGGAGAAAAATGGCACTACGGATAAAGCTGAGTTTGAGGCACTTGTGGCTGCAGATGACGTTGCAGGTGTTATTGTTCCGCTTCGAAACAAGTATGGCGTTATTGAATGCTATGAAGGCTGGGCAGACGTTTGCCATGCACATAAATCACTCCTGATAATGAACTGCATAGCGTCAGACCTCGCAGTTGTCAAGACTCCGGGCGAATGGGGTGCAGACGTGGCTGTGGGAGACGCACAGTCGCTGGGTATTCCACTTGGCTATGGCGGTCCATACCTTGGCTTTATGGCAGTCAAGAAGCCACTGATGAGAAAAATACCAGGACGCATCGTTGGCGCAACAAAAGACGCTGACGGGCGACGTGTTTTTGTCCTCACTTTGCAGGCGCGCGAGCAGCATATACGCCGCGAAAAGGCGACAAGCAATATTTGCTCAAATCAGGGACTAATGTCGCTTTATGTAACTATATATACAGCCCTCAATGGCGTTTCAGGACTTCGGGAAATAAACCGCCAGGGAATAAATGGCGCGCACTACCTTGCCGACAAAATAGTAGAAACAGGTAAAGCGACACTCACATTTCCGGAAGCCATATATCTAAACGAATTTACGCTCACTACCGTCGTTCCGGCACAGAAAATCATTGACGAGGCACTTCGCCACGGTATTCTCGCGGGAGTTGCCATTGCAGAGCATCAGTTGCTAATTGCAGTGACAGAAATGCAGACAGTGGCACAGATGGATAAGCTGGTGGAGATTATTAAATCACTGTAGTTTAACCCTTTAAGTTTTTGAAAATTATGAATCGAGAATTTTACAGTCGCCTCATATTTGAACTATCACGCAAAGGGCGAAAAGGCTACAAATATCCTGAAAATCATCTGCCTGACGTAGAAATATGCAGCTGTGTCACTCGACAATCTACACTCGACTTGCCTGAAGTAGACGAGCCTACCGTAGTACGTCACTACAACAACATGTCTAACAACAATTTCGGCGTAGATACCGGCTTTTACCCTCTCGGCTCTTGCACTATGAAGTACAATCCGAAAATAAACGAGGAAATGGCATCTCATCCCGGTTTTGCGCACCTTCATCCAGCCACCCCGGTTTCTGCTGCGCAAGGAGCTCTTGAAGCATATTACACTTTGCAGACATACCTCGCAGAAATAGGCGGAATGAGCGAGTTTACGCTTAATCCATATGCAGGCGCACATGGCGAGCTGACAGGGCTAATGGTAATTCGTGCATACCACAACAGCCGCGGCGACAGCAAGCGCACAAAGGTTATAGTGCCTGACTCTGCGCATGGTACCAACCCGGCAAGTGCTGCTGTGGCAGGACTTAGCATCATCGAGGTAAAGAGCAGACCAGACGGCACTGTCGATGTAGAAGACCTGAAGCCACTCCTTGACGACACTGTGGCGGCGATGATGATGACAAACCCTAACACTCTGGGTATCTTCGAGAAAAACATACCTGAAATCGCAGAGCTTGTTCATGCCGCAGGCGCATTGCTATACTACGACGGCGCAAACCTCAACCCGATGCCTGTCTCTTATACACATCTCCGAGCCCACGCGACCTCTCTACATCTCGTA
>CALYOL010000254.1 GCA_945231345.1 uncultured Porphyromonadaceae bacterium | reverse complement strand
ACGCGTGACCGTCTGCTTAGAAGGCAGATGCTCTATCCAGCTGAGCTACCGGACCATCCTTCAGCAGCCTAAAGTCATTGTGCTGCCTCGTTTTGCGGTGCAAAGGTAGTGTTTTTTTGGGGAATATGAAAATTATTTAATGATTATTTTTGAAAATGTGGCATTAATGCACCTTAAATTAGGTTAGATGTGCTTTGGCTCTCTTTTCCGCTGCACAATCTTGTATCCTATCGCCGCAATAGCCATAGACATCAGAGGGCTCAGATAGTTGAAAATGCAGTAGGGGAGATAGGCGAGAGTTGGGATGCCGAGCACAGTGGATTGAGCTACACCACAGGAGTTCCACGGGATTAGCACAGACGTCACAGACACTGAGTCCTCCACCGTTCTGCTCATCAGTCTGCTCTCAAGTCCATTGCGTTTGTATAGGCGCTTGAAAACGTTGCAACTCAGTAGGATAGAGAGGTATTGGTCTCCAGTGCTTAAATTGAAAAACAGTCCGCTGAAAACGGTTGAGTTTACCACAGACTGCAGTGATTTTATTTTCCGGGTAAAGGCGTGTGTGATTGTGGAAATCATACCGCTGCCTATCATCACGCCTCCGAAAATCATTGCCGCAAACACGAGGCAGATAGTGTTAACCATACCTTCCACTCCGCCTGTTTCGACAAGGCTGTTTAGCATTGCGTTTCCAGTCTCTACAGACGTTGTCGTGAGGAGTAGGTCAAGAGAAACAGCCGCATAGTCCATAGAACCCGACAGTGACGTGCCAAGTATGCTTTCAGCTATTTGTGGCTGGAGGATAAACATACCTATAAGTCCGCACAATGTGCTAAGCATCAATACTTTGTTTGTTCCTATACGCAAGGCGATTAGTGCACATGTTATGCTCGGTATTAGTAGTGTCCATGGTGTGATATTAAAGGTATTTCGTAGGTTTTCGACCATTTCTACAGACTCCGACACTTCGTTTACGTCTGCTGTAAATCCTACGATGCCAAAAGCTGTCAGTGCGATGGTCATTGACGGTACGGTTGTTATCATCATATACTTTATATGCTTGAATATCGGCACTCCGGCAGTCGCTGATGCCAGCACAGTTGTGTCTGACAGTGGTGATACCTTGTCGCCGAAATACGCTCCTGATATTATTGCTCCGGCAACCCAGCCGGTGGAGTATCCGAATACTTCGCCTATACCCATAAATGCCACGCCTATTGTCGCGATTGTCGTCCAGGAGCTCCCGCTCATCACTGAAACTATTGAGCACACGATGCAGGCTATCACAAGAAACATTTGTGGATTTAGTATCATCAGACCGTAGTCTATCAGCGCAGGCACTGTCCCGCTCATCATCCATGTTGCGGAAACTGTTGCGATTAGCACAAGGATAAAAAACGTCGGCAATATCTGTTTCGCACTCATTCGTATGCCCATAACTATGTATTTCCACTTTCGGTGATAAAAGCATTTTGATAACACCACAGCTAACGCTGCCGCGCCGAGGAGCGCATACTGACTGATGCCCTGAGCGGATTCTGCTCCGCTGCGCACTATGACATACACTATCACTGCCAAAAAACTGATAATTGGCAGCAATGACACCCATAATGGTGGATTTCTGCGAAATTTACTGCTATTTCCCAATTTTTATAATGATTTTTACCTTAGAAATACCTATTTTTACTGCTTTTCCGCAAAGGTAGTCATTATTATTTAAATATGCAAAAATAATACTAATTCCATAACTATAAAAAAAGTGTCACGCAACCATCTCGGTCGCGTGACACCCGATAAAATTTATCTTTTAAGCGTTAATTTGGAGTGTTTAATAGAGTGGTGTTTATGCCTTTACGCGGCTTACATAGCTACCGTCGCGAGTGTCCACTTCAATGGTTTCACCTTCGTTGATGAAAAGAGGTACGCGTACTGTTGCTCCGGTCTCTACGGTTGCTGGCTTTAGGGTATTTGTAGCTGTATCGCCCTTAAGTCCCGGCTCAGTGTAAGTAATCTTGAGCTGAGTCTTTGCCGGCATATCTGCGTATAGCACAGTCTCCGTTGATGCGTCAAATACTACTTCTACCACATCACCTTCCTTCATGAAGTCAACACCATTGATGACGTCTTTGTGGATTGGAATTTGGTCGTATGTCTCCTGGTTCATGAAAATGTAGTCGCCACCTTCCTGATACAGATACTGATACGGACGACGTTCAACGCGTACATCTTCAAGTTTTTCGCCGATATTGAAGCGACGTTCAAGTACGTAGCCGTTTACCACGTCTTTCAGTTTTGTACGCATAAAGGTGTTACCCTTTCCCGGTTTTACGTGCAGGAATTCTATACAGAAGTAAAGTTTGCCATCCATACGGATGCAAGTGCCGTTCTTAATGTCTTGAGCGTTAATCATATAAAATATCTTGTAATTAAATTTTTTCGCTTTTCTGACTGCAAAGTTACAAATTTTTTTGCAATTATCGGTATATCAAGCTAAAAAAATGTAATTTACTACACAGTTTGTTCCGTTTAAAATGTTTTTAAATTTCAATATTCGTGATTTGTAAGTGGGTATA
>CALYOL010000253.1 GCA_945231345.1 uncultured Porphyromonadaceae bacterium | reverse complement strand
TTGAGCAATGACGTCAGGAGAAGAAGTGTTTACGTCGCCTTTTACGATGTATTCATTTCCGTATTCGTAAAGCACACCGCCAGAGGCGTTTGCGTTGATATTTTCAGCAGCGTCGAGGACTTCTTGCAGCGTGACACCGCAATGCCGCATTTTTTCAGGAGAAATGTGAATCTGATATTCACGGACGTCACCACCGATGACAGCGACCTGTGAGACGCCACCCAGAGAAAGGAGTCGCGGGCGTATTACCCTGTCAGCCATAGTACGGAGGTCAAGGAGAGAAGTAGAGTCAGCCGTAAGACCGATAATCATGATTTCTCCGAGGATTGATGACTGAGGGCCGAGAACGGGAGTCTCTACGCCCGGAGGCAAAGACTCGGCGACAGTGGAAAGTTTTTCAGAGACAATTTGTCGTGCAGTGTAAATGTCTGTGCCCCAGTCAAATTCGACAGAAACGACAGAAAAGCCGGTGGCGGAAGAAGAACGGACGCGACGGACACCGGTTGCTCCGTTAACGGCTGTTTCTACCGGGAAAGTGACGAGTTTTTCAACTTCTTCGGGAGCAAGTCCTTTAGCCTCTGTCATAACGACAACAGTAGGAGCGTTGAGGTCCGGGAAAATGTCGATTTCCGTGCGGAAAAGGACTACAATGCCTGAAAGAAGCAGCAGAACGGATAAAATGAGAACCGTCAGCCTGTTGCCGAGGGAAAAATGAATGATTTTGTTCAGCATAAGTCAGTCCTCCCGATTAGTGTGAATGGCTGTGTCCTTCAGGAACAACTCCACTTGTTTCCGCGAGTTTAACGAAAGTCATTCCACGAGTTACGACAACGTCACCACTCTTTATTCCGCTGACAATTTCCACTCTGTCGCCATCATTACCACCGAGAATGACAGGGCATTTTTTGTAGCAGTCGGCGTCGAGCCTGACGTACACGAAGTGCTGCCCTTGCTGCTCAGATACAGCGGCAACGGGGACAGCGAGCACACCGCTTCGCTTAGCGCCGATTAAGTATACCTCAGCGAAAGAGCCGGGAACGACTTTTCCGTTATTTTCAAAGCTAAAATAGACAGGCAAATATCCGCGCTGATTGTCGCCAACGGCTCCGGCTGAAGATAAAAGCTTGCCATTCAGGTCTTTAAGGCAAACAATGTCAGCAGTGTAAGCGGCACGGAAATTTGCGCTTGAGACAGTAGGGAGAAAGTTGTAATATTTCTCCGGCAGGTCGGCACGGAGAGTGAGGCTACTATTTCCAGAGACGATAGCAATAGGCTGACCTACAGATACATACTCGCCTTGTCTGACAAGCAGAGATGTGATGACGCCGGCGGTAGATGCGGTGGCGCTACCACCAGAGGGAGTGCCGGAATAAGCGGCCTTGGCGGCTTCGTAAGCCTGCAAAGCGGCGTTATAGTCTTTAGTTGAGACAATTCCGTCTTTGTGTAGAGGGGTGATGCGGTCCAGCTCACGTTTTGCGGCATCGAGAGCAGCACGGGCAGCGGCATTTGCGTCACCACCGCTAATCCCGTTTGCGGATATGCTTGCAATGACAGCACCGGCAGCGACTTTTTTGCCTTCGGTGATATTTCCGGCAAAACGAACAATACCGGAAGCAGTGGCGGAAACGACTGAGCGTGAGGTTGTTGCAGATTCTATTTGTCCTGAAACTTTGACAACCTGAGCAAAATCTGCGGCAGTGATAGTGTCTACACCTACGCCAAATTCTTCAGCCTGATGTGCATGAAGCGTGATTTCTTCGCCTTCGTGGCTATCTTCTTCATTTTCAGTAGTTTCGGCGTCGTGATTATGCCCTTCATGGCTGTGATTATGGCCTTCGTGGCTGTGATTGTGTCCGGCATGAGAGCCGTGGTCGTGGTTGCATGTAAGTCCGTCGTCTTTCGGCGTGTTAGCGCATGACGGAGTGAGGAAAAGTATGGTGATTGCGCATAGAGCGCGGATGAAATTTTTCATTGTGTAAATGATGAAAAGTAAAAAAATGGATGTAAACTTGAATGACGTTTTTTGACGTGATGGAACACGTTGTAAAATATGTAACTTTCTAAACGTCAATGTGTTAATTGCATCGTGAGGGCGTGTTGAATCACGTCGCCACGATAAGGCAAGTGTTAGATATATAAAACAGGGGGACCACGTCGGGAAATGAGAGGTCGGTCAATAGATTTTAATATAGTGGCTATGCATCTGTGGCATAGGTGTTTACAGTCGTTAGCCTTGAAAGATAATTGGAGTGTATTTTCAGTGATAGCCATGTCTTGCAGGAGTGTAAGTTCCTGTGGAGCAGACATTTTGAGCGAGGAGCATACCGGGGTTTCGTCAATGTGCATTGAGCAAGCAGGGTCTTCGGTGCGGTCGGAGTTATGGCAACCGGAGTCGTGGCTGTGGTGGCAGGCGCAGAAGTGTCCGTGTGAGTCGAGCTCTAACTGGCATGCTACAGAGAGAGTTATGTAAATGTTTCCCTGTGCATCGTGATGGTGAAATTGCACGATGGTGCATGTCACTATGACTAATGACATGAAAATGGATGTTAATATGCTGCCAAAGCGCTTCATATATTGGCTTGTAGTATGT
>CALYOL010000252.1 GCA_945231345.1 uncultured Porphyromonadaceae bacterium | reverse complement strand
TTTTGGTTATCTTTGTTTCATTAATAAATACGAATAACTGCACTGTCTTTTACAAAAAACTTGACATTTTTACTTGTTTTTGTAATAAACTCGTTTTTTTTCGCTACCTTTGCGCTAAATCTAACAAAATATCACGCGATGAATATATTAAAATCGATTTTAATTTTTTCGGCTGCTATGCTTGGCATTACAGCCATGGCGAATACCGGTCTTGGTTTTAACCAATCTACAGCATCAGGACTAAACATTAGTAAAGATGCAAGTAGTGTTTACACCATTGTCACCACCAACACAGACCCGCATGTGAAATGCGATGCGCTCTCAGCGGCACTTCCCTTCGGTGACGCAAAGCTGCAATTCCAATACCAGGCATCGGCAGACGTAGATGACTTGCAGCTGTTTTTCTGCGACCCGGAGACAGAAGCGCGCTCAATCCACGCCGGCGCAGTACTGAAAAAGACCGACGTATGGCAGACGGCAACCATTAATATCGCTTGCGCAAAAAATTCCTTCAGCTGGGGCAGTGCAGGAAACATTCTCCGTATGGACTTCGGAAACAAAAGCGGTATCACCATAAAAATCCGTTATATGGGTATAAATGGCTCTGAAACACCCTCTGACGCAACAAAAAACACTCAGTCTGCAGCGATTGCTCAATATCTGAGTACTACATATCCCGCTGAAATAACAGATGTAAAAGTGACTGAAAATAAGGTGATTATCACGGGAAAAACAGTTGCTGACGGATGCAAGCTGGTTGACATCCGCGCTTACGGGACTTCCGCTCCCCTCAGCAATTTTGCTGATGTGGCGAACCTGCCAAAAGGCAATTTTACCATTGAAAAAGACAGATATATAGCTGTGGAAGGGTTTACTTACGACCGTCTTTTGTCTAAATGGGCTGTCACTGATGCAGGTTACAGCATGCAGTCTCATGCCAGATATTGCGATGACGTTGCCGCTATCCGCCACGCACAGCCGGGTGTGTTTAAGAGCAAAAAAGGACTTGGAGGCATCTTTAATGTGAACCTTGGTGACATAGACAACCTTGGACTCCACAGCGTGACTTTCAATACTATCCTAAATGCCGTTATTTCTATCAACAAGACGTCAGACTACACTATCCCTTATGAATATTGCGGCAAAACATACTACATAAACCCTACCCAGCAGGATTATAACGATATGATTCTCAAGACCTGCGAACAAAAAGGCGTAGTTGTTGCCGCCATAATACTCATAAACGACGGAGGAGACCCTCAATATGCCACCACAATGCGTCACCCTGAATGTACAGGGGGCTTTTACACTATGCCGGACATGACAGACATCGAAGGCATGCACGCGTATGCCGCATCTATCAGCTATCTCGCCGACAGATATTCTCAGACAGGAAACGGACGCATCCATCACTGGATTATGCACAACGAGGTGGACCAGCACCGTACATGGACAAACATGGGTTCTACCCCTCTATTGCTAAGATACATGGATGCTTACCAGAAATCCCTCCGACTAACATCCAATATCGTTCGCCAATACGACCCTAATGCTTACGTTTTGGGTTCATATACATCTTGCTGGACCGGCACGAATGGCGATGGCGGTTACCAGCCAAAGACAATGATGGACCTTATGGTTACATACGGTAAAGTGGAGGGCGACTATCGCTGGGGTATAGCAGACCACCCTTATCCGCAAAACTTCTTCAAACCAAAATTTTGGATTGAAGACACAAACGCTACTTACGATGAAAGCGCAGGCTCTTGCACTTTCAAGAATATTGAAGTGATTTCCGACTGGGTACTGCGCCGCGAACACTACTATAAAGGCACCGAAAAACGCATCCTCCTATTCTCTGAAAATGGAGTGAACTCTATGGATAACAGCGAGGCAAACCTTAAAATCCAGGCGGCAGGTGCATGTTGGGCTTGGAAAAAAGTCAAAAGAAATGCCGGTGTAGACGCAATTATGTGGCACAACTGGTTTGACCACCCCGCAGAGGCAGCTGACGGTGTCCGTCTCGGACTCAAAGACAGCAATCTGAACCCTAAGCGGTCTTGGTATGTATGGCAAGCCGCTGGCACTGCTACTGAAGAATCCGTATTTGACCAATACAAGTCTGTCATAGGCATCAGCAGCTGGGACCAGATACACGCCGGAGTGGCTAAAAACGGCAACGAATGGCAGCGTTTTAACTTAGACACAAGCACTGCAAGCGGCATTAAAGCCTCTTACGACGGCAACTACCAGTGCTACACGCTCGTTACCACTAACACTGACCCACAAATCTTGACCGATGCCACCACAGCGGCACTTTCTACAAACTCAAACGTACTTGCCTTTGACTATCAGTCTGACAAAGATTTTACACTCCAAATATTTTTCTCTCCGTTCGCCTCTGAAGAACGCTCTATAAAAGTGCCACTCAAAGCCACATCTTCTTGGCAGCGCACCTATGTGGACATAGCAGCCATGAGAAATGTATATACTTGGGGCGCAGCAGGCAGTCAGCTCAGAATAGACGTTGGAAACGCATCAGGTATCACCCTGTCTCTTATACACATCTCCGAGCCCACGAGACCTCTCTACATC
>CALYOL010000251.1 GCA_945231345.1 uncultured Porphyromonadaceae bacterium | reverse complement strand
GATTTAGAATGCATTATTTTGCTGTTTTGGGGGATTGGAGTATGGAAATAGATAAGATGGACAATGCCGGAGGTGATGGTTGCAGAGTGGCAGGCTTTTCTATTTGGGGAATAATGAATTAGGGAATTATGAGATATGAATGAGGTGTAAAAATGTGATTATACATTAAAAAAACGGAAAAGAGACAAAAAAAGCGTCACATCATTAGTGTTAATTAAATACTATTTCGTAATTTTGTCGGCGAAATGAGAAGAAATCTCACGATTGACCGAGGAAACACTGCAACAAAGGCGGTGGTATGGGAAGGGAGGCGTGCAATATGGCAGCAATCCTACCCCGATGCGGTGCGTGAAGACTTTTGCAATATAGTGGAGAAGTATTCTCCGGAATGTGCAATACTGTGCACTGTGACAGACGGAAATGAGTTTATCCTTGAAACGCTAACAGAGCTGTTAGGCGAGGAGAACGTGAAGGTGCTGACGCGCGAGATGCCGATACCGATGGAGATAGACTATTCTACACCGGAGACGCTTGGTGCAGACCGAGTTGCGGCGGCAGTGGGCGCGACGGTGATAAATCCGGGCAAGACGTCGCTGGTTGTAGATATAGGCACAGCGATTACATACGATGTGGTGACGGCAGATTGCCATTTTCGCGGGGGGAACATCGCCCCGGGGATAGGAATGCGACTTCGTGCGCTGAATGCCTATACGAGTCGTCTGCCGCTGATAGACAGCAAGGGCGAAACCCCACTGTGGGGCGAAAGCACGGATACAGCGATGCGTTCAGGCGCGGTAAACGGCGTCATAGGTGAGATACTCTACTATATGTCTCAACTGCCGGCAGACACGACGCTGATACTCACCGGCGGCTGGGGAACTGATATGGCGAAGTTGCTGCCGATAAAGGCTGTGGCAAAGCCATGCCTGGTGTCGATAGGACTGAACAGAATATTATCATATAATAATCAATTACAACAAGGAATATTAACGTATAATGAAACTAAATAAAATATTAATCTCAATAGCCCTGACAATGGGCTTTATCTTCAGCGCAGCGGCACAAGACAAGATGTCGCCGTATTCTCGTTTTGGCTTCGGACTATTAAAAGACAATGCGACGTCAACGCAGCGCGCCATGGGCGGTGTGGGCTATGCAATGCAGTCCGGAAGGCAGATAAACGTGATGAACCCTGCGTCTTATGCGTCAATCGACTCGCTGACGTTCCTATTTGACATGGGAATGACGATGACGAAATATTGGGCAGATGACAATGGCGCAAAGACGCACCAGTTTGGCGGCGGTCTTGACTATATCACCCTGCAAGTGCCGATAACAAAGTATATAGGAGCGTCAGCGGGACTTCTGCCGTATTCATCAACGGGCTACTCGTTTGGCAACGAAATAGAAAACGGCTCAAATTCATATCTTGGCTCCGGCGGGATAAACCAGGTGTATGTTGGTGTTGGCGTTAAGCCGTGGCGCGGGCTGTCGGTGGGCGCAAATATCGCATACCTTTTCGGCAATATCCGCAATGACAACTATGCCTACGTAGAGGGTGGCTCTACGTCACTTTTTGAGCAGACGATAGAGGTTCGCGACTATAATTTACAGTTTGGCTTGCAGTATCGCCTGCCACTTGACAAGGTTCGCAGCCTGACATTCGGTGCGACCTACAGCCCCGGCAAGGACTTCCGCGGCAATACGTTTGGCATGATATATGACACGACAAACGATGCAGTTCCCGACACAATAGGTCAAATGGACCTTAAGGGCAACTATTCACGTCCTGACACATGGGGTGTTGGCGTCAATATGCAGGTAAACAAGCGACTGATGGTGGAGGCAGACTTCACATACCAGCCGTGGAGCAAGGCAAAATTCACGCCGATAGAGGGATTTTCCGGCTCAACGTTTGATGACCGGTGGAAAGTGGCAGCAGGACTGGAATATGTGCAGAACCAGCGCGGGTCCTGGATAAAGCGCGTGCAGTATCGCCTTGGCGGATATTACAACCGCGACTATATGAAATATGGCGACAATAACGTGAAAGAATATGGAGTCAGCCTCGGCTTCGGACTTCCTGCACCGGCATCAAAGACAGTGCTGAACCTGGGAGTGGAATATTCACACCGTCAGGCATATCCAAATCCGCTCGTGAAGGAAGACTACCTGTTTATCACCATAGGCATCAATTTCAACGAACTCTGGTTCTGGCGCAACAAGATAAACTAAGAGCCTGAGAATGACCACAGACCACATATTACGTCGCATGCGGCTGTTGCCCCTTGCGTTGGTGGCGATGATAGCGACCGCCGTGGGTGTCACGTCTTGTTCAGACGAGAAAATGGCGACAGAGGCGGCAGTAACCGACCCGGATGCAGTGCCGACGATGCTGACGCGCGACGTATCAACTCTAATCTCAGACTCAGGCTATACGCGTTATCACATCACGACACCACTGTGGCTGATGTTTGAAAACCGCATGGACGCATGCTGGAAATTTCCGGAAGGGATGCAACTGGAGAAATACGACGATAATATGCAGGTAGACGCATCAATAGTATGCGACTCAGCCACATATTTCTCTCAGCGCAAACTGTGGCGCCTTGACGGCAATGTG
>CALYOL010000250.1 GCA_945231345.1 uncultured Porphyromonadaceae bacterium | reverse complement strand
AACGCCGAAAAACAACTCGTCACACAATACGAAGGAAGAGTCATAGAAGAGACCGGACTCATCAAAATGGACTTCCTCGGGCTAAAGACTCTATCAATAATCCGAGAAGCACTCGACAACATAAAGCGCACCACTGGTAAAGAAATAGACATCGAGGCTATCCCTATAGACGACCCCAAAACATTTGAACTCTACAGCGCAGGACGCACAGTAGGCACATTCCAGTTCGAATCAGCAGGAATGCAAAAATATCTGCGAGAACTAAAACCTACCGTCTTTGAGGACCTCATCGCCATGAACGCCCTATACAGACCGGGACCTATGTCTTATATCCCGGACTTCATCGCTCGTAAACACGGACGCTCCCCAATCGTTTACGACATCCCTATCATGGAAAAATACCTCAGCGACACATACGGAATCACCGTATACCAAGAGCAAGTCATGCTCCTGTCACGCCTCCTCGCAAACTTCACTCGTGGCGAAAGCGACACACTACGAAAAGCAATGGGTAAAAAGCTCATTGAAAAAATGAAACACCTCAAAGGAAAATTCCTCGAAGGAGGACAAGCCAACGGACACGACCCGAATACACTCGAAAAAATCTGGGCAGACTGGGAAAAATTCGCATCTTACGCATTCAACAAAAGCCACGCCACATGCTACAGCTGGGTAGCTTTCCAGACAGCATACCTCAAAGCAAACTACCCCGCAGAATACATGGCAGCCGTACTCTCGCGAAACCGCTCAGATATCACCAAACTCACCGAATACATGGACGAGTGCAAAGCAATGCACATCCCAGTAAAAGGCCCCGACATCAACGAAAGTATCTCTGGCTTCGGCGTCAGCAACGGAGCTATCCGATTCGGACTCTCCGCTATAAAAGGCGTGGGTAACAACGTTGTAGACGTTATCCTCAAAATCAGAGAACAAGGCGGAAACTTCTCATCAATTTTCGACTTCGTAGAACGCGTCCCCTCAAACGTATGCAACAGAAAAGTTTTCGAAGCACTAATCCTATCCGGAGCATTTGACTGCTTCACAGACATCAAACGTGAAGACTTTTACGTCATCAACAACAAAAACGAAACCTTCACAGAACAAGTCCTCCGATACGGTTACCTTTACCAAGAAGCCGAAAAAAGCCAAGAAGCATCACTCTTCGCAGACCTCGACGTAAACCTTAACACCGCAGGAAGACCCGAAATAAAGCCCGCACTCGAATGGCCCACTATAACTAAACTCGAAAAAGAAAAAGAACTCGTAGGAATGTACCTCTCCGCACATCCCCTCGACCCATACTACATGGAACTAACTTACGGATGCGTCCACCTAAAAGACTTCACAGAAAACCCACCACAAGAAGGTACAGTAGTAATGATTGGCGGACTCGTCACTGACTTCAAATCCAAAGTATCACAAAACGGCAAAAAATACGGCATCGTAAAAATCGAAGACCCCACAGGTAGCTTTGAAATAAGACTATTCCGTGACGACTACTACAAATACGCACAATACTGCGAAGTCGGCACGCCAATCATACTCCGCGTCTCATACACCAAAAGCCGTAGCGGAGACCTATGGCTACAAATCGGCGGAATAGGACTACTCGACAACGTAGTAGGTAAAATCGTAAAAGGCGTCACCGTAAAAGTCGACACATCAGACCTAAAAGACACAGCAGGAGACATACTAAAAATGCTTCCAAACATCGAAAACGACGGTACTACCGGCAACCTCTCCATTGTCCTCAAAGACTCAACCATAAACCGCACCGTCGCACTGTCTACAGAGCTAAAAGTCCCACTAAACAAAAAACTCGTAGAAGCACTAAACGAAGCTGAACTCGAATACACATTCCAGACAGCATAACAACCCTAAATACATAAGTGAGGACGCACAAACATGCGCCCTCACTTTTTTCATCTTAACCTTCAACTACTCACAGCACACTATTACAGTTTTCCCCTCATCGGTATTTCACCCGGCTGGCACAACTTATACACCTCATTGCTGATTGTCCGTTCCTGAAAAAGGTTGATTCCTAAAAGAGTCAACTTTTTTCAGGGCGAGACACTTATTAGTACATTCACACAAAAACAAAACATAAAAAACCATCCACCATACCCATTAATCTCAAAAATAATGCTTAACTTTGCAAATACAAAAAGACAACAAAAAATACTAACAAAAAAATAAAAATAATATCATGGCATTCCAATTTACAGACGCAAACGTAGAAGAAATTATCGCTTCAGGCAAGCCTGTTGTAATAGATTTTTGGGCAACATGGTGCGGACCATGCATGTCTATGGCACCGGTAATCGACGAAGTAGCAGCCGAATTTGAAGGTAAAGCAGTCATCGGCAAATACAACGTTGAAGACGAATCAGACTTCGCCACAGAAAATCGTGTTATGTCACTCCCAACAATCCTCTTCTTCAAAGACGGCAAAAAAACATCTCTCAGACTCACCGGCAGCCAAAGCAAGGAAAACCTCATCGCTAAAGTTAACGAGCTCCTCGCCCTCTAATCACAACAGCAAAAAAATTATAAGGGTGCGTCACAGAGGCGCACCCTTAATTTTTATTGAATTTCAACGGATTATAGCAATAGACGCAA
>CALYOL010000249.1 GCA_945231345.1 uncultured Porphyromonadaceae bacterium | reverse complement strand
AGCGGCACCACAATCATCAGCTTTGGTTTTACCTCTGCGAGAGCCTTAAGGAGTACGCTGGGTGCCGGGGTTTTTCCAAGAAAGTGGATATGGCATCCTTTTAGCAGAGGGAATATAAGCTCGACAAGCAGCCCAAACATGTGTGCCAGCGGCAGAAGGTTTAGAGTTCCATCGTCGGGAAACAAGTAGGGTATATTGCTAATAGAATAGACTGCATTAGATGACAGGTTTCCGTAAGAAAGCATTACTCCCTTGCTGCTACCCATTGAGCCAGATGTATAGTTTATTACAGCGAGTTCATCACCCTTGTCCTCATACCATTCAATGTCAGCCTCTGAATCGGTGCTGTTTTCAAGTTCAAATACCTTGTCAAGGCTTAATACGTTCACAGCATCCGGTAGCGATGCTGAATCTAATTTAGCGGAAATGGCATCGTCGATAAAAGCTATTTTGGCACCACAGTGACAAATCAGGTGGGATATTGTTGCAGGATTAAAATCATTCAGGATAGGCACTGCTACAGCACCATAGGTGAGCGATGCAAGGAATGTAGCCGCCCAATTACTGCGGTTTTTTCCGCAAATAGCTACCCTGTCGCCACGATTTATCCCCATGCTGCGCATCACGCCCCGAATTTTTGAGATATGTGCGCCAAGTTCGCCATATGTTAGTGTCACGCCGGTGTTCATGTCTGTCATTGCGGCGTGGCTGTCGTTTTTTGACAAAGTATCTATTATCAGCTTGTTTAGACTTATATATGCCATTTCCTTGATTTTAATCGTTTATTATTATGGTTCTTGCCACTTTCCGTCTGCCTTGAGTAAGTCTATCAGATGACAAAGTGCATCAGCTTGTGGAATGTTTTTCTCAACACATACCTTTCCGCGGTATAGGCTCACGTTTCCAGCTGCAGCGCCAACATATCCATAGTCTGCGTCAGCCATTTCGCCTGGTCCGTTTACTATACATCCCATCACACCAATCTTAAGACCAACAAGGTGTGAAAGTGCAGATTTTATTTCTTTGAGAGTAGATTGTAGGTCGAAAAGTGTACGTCCGCAGCTTGGGCAAGAGATAAATTCAGTTTTGGTAAATCTGCGGCGAGATGCTTGAAGAATAGAATATCCGAGTTCCTCGCATCTTTCGTCGCTAAGGTTTGCAGCCGTCACTTTTATTCCGTCAGCAAAGCCGTTTAATAGTATTCTGCCGAAGTCTGCAGCTGCATAAAGCGGAACATCTTCAGCAGGCGTATTTCCGTAATCAATCATCACTGCTATTGGCTTGTTACATCCTTTTTGATGCAAGCGGTGAAGAGCGGAGAGGAGTGAGCCTACCACATTGCTGTGACTTGTATGCAGGCAAATTGCACCGGAAATAGTATTCACGTTGTATTCGTCTATTTTTGCAGCATCAAGCAGTGTAAAACCGCTGGTGTCAGTTACAACAGCCGTTGGATTATCTCCGCCAATTTCTCCTATTGCCTCAGTCTTTATCCTCTGTGGCACAATAGGGTTATATCCGTCGTAATAGCAGCCTTCAACGCTTTCTACATCCTTGAGTCTTGTGATATATTCCACCAGTTTGCGGGCAACAGGCACTTCACATTCAGGGTCTTCGCTAAGGGATACGCGGATTGTGTCGCCAATTCCTTCAGCCAGGAGTGTACCTATACCCACTGCAGACTTTATGCGACCGTCTTCCCCATCGCCTGCCTCTGTCACGCCCAAATGGAGAGGGAAGTGCATATTTTCCAAATCCATTGCTGCTACAAGCCTACGCACCGTCTCCACCATTATCACAGTGTTTGAAGCCTTGATGGAAATGACAACGTCCATGAAATTGCGCTTTACGCAAACACGCAAAAATTCCATTGCGCTTTCCACCATGCCCGCCGGAGTATCGCCATAGCGGCTCATTATTCTGTCTGATAGACTTCCGTGGTTTACTCCTATTCTTATCGCAGTGCCATGGCTGCGACAAACATCAAGGAACGGTGTCAGCGCATCGTCTATGCGGCGCATTTCTGCGGCATATTCTTCATCGGTATATGATAATTGGCGGAACGTACGACCGGGGTCAACAAAGTTGCCTGGGTTTATCCTTACCTTTTCCACAACCTCGGCAGCGGCAAATGCAGCGCGAGGGTTAAAGTGAATGTCTGCTACAAGGGGTGTGTTGATTCCCTCATTGCGTAGCTCAGCGCGGATATTCGCAAGGTTTTCAGCTTCGCGAACGCCCTGAGCGGTGAGTCTTACATAGTCGGCACCTTCTGCCACAATTCTGCGTATCTGTGCCACACTTCCTTCAGTGTCCATGGTGGAAGTGTTGGTCATAGACTGAAGGCGGATTGGGTTGTCGCCACCAAGTGGCACTCCGCCGATATTCACTATGGATGTCTTGCGACGTTTATAGTCAAATACGCTCATCAGTTTACTTTATATTTATATTTTAGTGAAGACAGCTGTGCATTAGCTTTCACAATCTTATCTACCAGCCCTTCACGATATTTCTTAAATCGCTCTGCAATATCCGCATCTGTAAGCGCGAGAATCTGCATTGCCAGCACAGCCGCGTTCATTGCACCGTTTATGCCCACAGTAGCAACCGCTATGCCCGGAGGCATCTGTAC
>CALYOL010000248.1 GCA_945231345.1 uncultured Porphyromonadaceae bacterium | reverse complement strand
GTGTCAAAAGTCTTGTTTCCAAAACCGCGGAAAGAAATCATATCACAACGGCCAACCTGATTGTTTTTTCCCGTACCGGTAACATAATCAAAAGTAACATCTGTACCATTCGCTTTATAGGCAGAAATACCGCCATTAACAATCATGTTTTTTGACAACTCACGAATCTTAAGTGAACCGGTTTTCAATGGATTAGGGTCTGCTCCTGTAGCGCCATTATGCATAACAGCGAATTTTGAAGGAGGGAAAAGCATATACTCAACACCAGCCGGCTCACCTGCTGGACGAGTATAATAGCAACCGTTTACGAGACCAGACTTAGCTGTTTTATCACCAAAACGAGAGAAAACGTTTTCCCACTGGTCGACGGCAAAATAGTTCATTGGGCCATAGTTTGGCGCAGGAGCACTGGTAGAACTCCAAGAAACCTCATTAGAGATAGTGTATAACTTTTGATACTTGGT
The DNA here is from genome assembly GCA_945231345.1 of uncultured Porphyromonadaceae bacterium. Taxonomy (GTDB): domain Bacteria; phylum Bacteroidota; class Bacteroidia; order Bacteroidales; family Muribaculaceae; genus CAJUPY01. Next base: position 2,167 of record CALYOL010000248.1, on the reverse strand, counting down.
CGGGTCAGCCAAAGCTTCAGGAGTGTCCTCAACTTTATACATGGTGGCGTAAGGTACACGATCAGCTTGCTGTGCTATAATTTCTGCCTTATTACTCCAAGCTCCGTATCCGTTGTCGTAAAAGAACCAGTATCCTTTTCCTCCATTCTTTTGGCTGCCAGTAATGTGATAAGAACCACGGACAAAGTCAACATGGTCAAATTTAGGGATAGTGGTTTCCTTGCCGGTCTGAGTTGGGATAAAACTTGTACCGTCAGAAGAATTTGCTTTATTAGCCTCACCGATTCGGAGATTATAGACTTCTTTAATCTCATATTTAATGTTAGCCGGGTTACGAGCGGTAACATTAATAGAAACCGGGTCAGAAACAGCTGAAAATGGTAAAGAAGTCTCCAAGCCGGTAGCCTCATCTACATAGGTGTAGAGGAAGTTCATTTTAACAATATAACTATGTTCACCGGCAGAAACAGGCGTGTCAATATAAACAGACCAAGGCACATTGGATACCAATGGAGTACCGTCACGCAAAATGTCAGTTGAAACCGCCCTAACCCCCGGGAAAGACTGTGCGTTAGAAGCATCTGTAAAAGTCCACATCAAACGTACGATAGAATAACCATTTGATGTCTGAACCTGGGGCTTAACAATCAGCGTCGGTGGTGTTGGCGACGTTGGCAATGCTTTCATGCTGAGCGGCAAACACAGCAAGGAGAGCAAAAGCCCCACTGAAAATAACTTAAAAAATTTCATTTTCATAGTTGTTTTTTGTTATTAATTAGTTGTTTTATTTAATTTTCCTATTGAAATATCTATAAGTATATAGATGTTGCAAAGTTACAAAATAGTCACATAAGAACAATCAATGAAAGCAAATAATATTTACCCAATTAACGTTATTTAACGTATGTTAGACAATAAATTGGGTATAGGAGATAATAATAGGGATATAAAGGCTAAAAAGCTTTGCCGTCAATGAAAATTGTCGTACCTTTGAAGTCAGAAATTAATTGGTCTGCTTCAAAGATTGAACAACATAGGCTTGATATAGACAAAAAATGATAAAAACGATAAAGAAAATCGGTATTTTATATTTGCTGCTGATTGCTCTGTTTGAGTTGCAACGGTTAGCATTTATATTAGTTTATAGTGGACAGTTTGGTGATGCTGAGACCTGCGAGATAGCCAAATCTCTGTGGGCAGGGCTTTCACTTGACGCAAGCATGGCGGGATATATGACAATAGCCCCCCTACTCTTCCATATCTGCCGGATATGGACACAGCACCGCGCAATTGATATAGCTGAAAAGACATATTTTGTAATCATATCGATAATAATAGCAACAATTACCGTTCTTGACCTTGGTCTGTATTGGTATTGGGGCTTTCGCCTTGACATGACGCCGATATTTTACTTCATGTCTTCCCCGGCGGCGTCACTTGCAAGCGCAACGATGATGGAGCTAATCCTTGCGCCAATAGCAATCATAGCACTTAGTTTCGCATTATCATTCACTTTCATCAAAATAGCTTTTTCAAAAAGCATTAATTCAACGTTTGTCGGAAATAAATGCAAGGCAGTAGCGACGGCAACTTCTGTGATAGTAGCAGGACTGCTATTCATAGCAATCAGAGGAGGAGTGACTGTTTCAACCATGAACTTGAGCCGAGCCTATTACAGTCAAAATCAGAGACTTAATCATGCAGCGATAAATCCACAGTTCAGCCTGATGTATTCCGCTACACACCAGAACAATTTCAAGGAACAATACCGCTATTTTGATGAAGAAACGGCTGCAAAACTTTTTGCCGAGATGAAAGAAAAGACTATGGTGGAAAACGACTCGCTTTTGACTACGAAAAGACCAGACATATACATGATAATCGCGGAGAGTTTTTCAGCTCACTTAATGCCAAGCCTTGGCGGAGAGCCGATAGCAGTAAGACTGGACAGCATAGCGCAGAGCGGCATGCTATTCACAAACTTCTATGCCTCCAGTTTCCGCACAGACAGAGGCATACCGGCAATATTGAGCGGATTTCCAGCACAACCAAACACGAGCCTCATGAAATATGTGGAAAAGGCGGAAAATCTGCCCTCACTGCCAAAAACACTAAAGGCAAACGGCTATGAACTAAGCTATTACTATGGTGGCGACATAAATTTCAC
>CALYOL010000247.1 GCA_945231345.1 uncultured Porphyromonadaceae bacterium | reverse complement strand
ATGCTCCGGTAGGCGAGGTCTATAATGTGGGCGGATTTAATGAGATGCGGAATATCGACATCGTGAAGCTGGTGGTTGAAATCACGTCGCAGTTTGTGGCGTCAGATGAAGATTATCGCAGGTTGTCGAAGCTGTCGCCTGAAGAAATCAACATGAGCCTTGTGACATATGTCACAGACCGCAAGGGTCATGACCTGAGATATGCCATAGACCCGTCGAAAATCGCATCTGAGCTGGGATGGGTTCCTGAAACGCCATTTGCCGAGGGCATTGTGAAGACGGTAAAATGGTATTTAGAGCATCATGAGTGGACTGAGAGTGTCACTTCGGGTGCGTATCAGAAGTATTATGAGGAAATGTATAATTCATAATGCAGGTATGAAGTAATAAAAAGTGCAAACAATGAAAGGAATCGTACTTGCCGGAGGTTCCGGCACGAGGTTGTACCCGGTTACGATGGGCATATCAAAGCAACTTGTGCCTATCTATGACAAGCCGATGATATATTATCCGATATCGGTGCTGATGCTTGCGGGGATACGCGAGATACTAATAATCTCCACGCCTCAAGACCTGCCGGGCTTCAGACGATTGTTAGGCGACGGCAGCAGGATAGGCGTAAAGTTTGAATATGCAGAACAGCCACGCCCAGAAGGACTTGCGCAGGCGTTTATCATAGGAAAAGACTTTATAGGCGAAGATGATGCGTGCCTTGTGCTTGGCGATAATATATTCTATGGTCAAGGTTTTACACAGATGCTAAGCCGCGCAGTAGAGAATGCGTCTCGAGGCGAGGCGACTGTGTTTGCCTATCCCGTAAAAGACCCTCAAAGGTTTGGCGTAGTGGAGCTTAACAGCGAAAATAAGGCAGTATCGATAGAGGAAAAGCCTTTGCAGCCAAAGTCAAACCTCGCAGTTGTAGGGCTATATTTCTATCCAAATGAGGTGGTGAAAGTAGCGGCAGACGTTAAGCCGTCGTTACGCGGTGAACTTGAGATAACGAGTGTAAATCAGGAGTTTATGGAGCGTGGCAGGCTGTCGGTGGAATGTTTCGGCAGAGGTTTTGCGTGGCTTGATACTGGTACGATAGATTCCCTGATGGAGGCATCGTCATTTATCGAGGCAATCCAGAAACGCCAGGGCTTTTATGTGGCAGCCCTTGAGGAAGTGGCGTTCCGCCGCGGGTTTATCACGGCTCATCAGCTGAAAGAGTCGGCACAACGTCTTATCACCACAGACTATGGTCAGTATCTAAACGCATTAGCAGACAGGCATATATGAAGCATATTCAACCAACGATAATACAGTTGCCAAAAATCTGCGACCCTCGCGGCAATCTCAGTTTTATTCAAAACGGGAGCCAGATACCCTTTGATATAGCTCGATGCTATTGGATTTACGATGTACCCGGCGGGAAGATGCGCGAGCCGCATGCGTTTCGGAGTCAGGAGCAGCTGATAGTGTCAATGTCGGGCTGTTTTGACGTTGTAATCACCGAACAAGACGGCTCCACAAAGCGATTTCGTCTTGACCGGTCAGACTATGGACTTTACATACCTCCAATGACATGGCGCGGTATAGATAATTTTTCAACAAACTCCGTAGCGATGATATTATCCTCCACAATCTATATCCCAGAGGACTATATCGATGACTTCGAGACCTTCAAGAGCCTGAAAAAATGAGTAATACAGACGCACATAAAATCTCGCAGATAAATGACTGCAGAATAATAGAGCTGCAGCGCAACCGGCATGATAATGGGTCGCTGACGGCGGTGGAAAACAATGCGGAGTCGCTGTTTGACATAAAGCGAGTGTTTTATCTGTATGACGTGCCGGGCGACTCGGAGCGTGGCGGACATTCACACTATGTGGCTCAGGAGCTGATAATAGCTCTGAGCGGCTGCTTTGACGTGACGCTACACGATGGTCATACGGAAAGGAAATTTACGCTAAATCGCCCATACCGTGCGCTTTACATTCCAGCCGGGATATGGCGCAGCCTTGATAATTTCTCGTCCGGTGCAGTGTGCCTTGTGCTGACGTCAGAGCTGTTTGCAGAGAGCGACTATGTGCGGAATTTTGACACGTTTAAGGCATTAACTTCAGAAAAATTACCGAGATGAACGTACCATTCCTTGACCTCAAAGAGGTAAACCGCCCGTATTTTGACGCTATAACGGCTGTGACAGAGCGAGTTATCCTCTCCGGAAGGTATGTGGGCGGAGAGGAGTGCAGCAAATTTGAGACGAAGCTCGCCGGCATAGCGCAGACGAAATATTGCGTGGGCGTGAGCAATGGACTTGATGCTCTGAGGCTGATAATCGAGGGCTACAAGGCACTGGGTGTGTTTTCACAAGGAGATGAAATAATTGTGCCGGCAAATACTTATATAGCGTCAATTCTTGCCATTTCTCAGGCAGGGCTGACGCCGGTGCTTGTGGATGCGGATATAAATACACTCAATATTGATACGTCAAAAATTGAGGCTGCGGTGACGCCTAAAACGCGTGCCATAATGACAGTTCACCTTTATGGCAGGGTGGCTTTTGATGAGCGGATGAAGGATGTGGCGCATCGCTATGGGTTGAAGATAATAGAGGATAATGCGCAGGCAATAGGTGCGTGTTC
>CALYOL010000246.1 GCA_945231345.1 uncultured Porphyromonadaceae bacterium | reverse complement strand
ATACGCAGCATTTACCCATACCACGAGCAACTACAGCTGCGTGAGATGTCATACCACCACGCATTGTGAGGATACCTTGTGCAACTGCCATACCGCGGAGGTCTTCCGGTGAAGTCTCAATGCGGACAAGGATAACGCGTTTTTTCTTTTCATGCCATGCCTCAGCGTCTTCTGCAGAGAATACGATTTGACCTGCTGCAGCACCCGGAGATGCAGGAAGACCCTTTGAAACGACAGTAGCTTTCTTAATAGCAGCCTTGTCGAATACAGGGTGGAGAAGCTCATCAAGTTTCTGCGGTTCCATGCGGAGGAGTGTCGTTTTCTCATCAATTTTACCATCGCGGAGGAGGTCCATAGCGATTTTCACCATTGCGGCACCTGTACGCTTACCATTACGAGTCTGGAGCATCCAGAGCTTACCGTCTTGGATAGTGAACTCCATGTCCTGCATATCGCGGTAGTAATCTTCGAGCTTGTTAGCGATGCTGATAAGTTCTTCAGCACACTTAGGCATAGATTCCTGGAGTGATGGATATTTAGCAGCGCGTTCTTCTTCGCTGATACCCTGGAGGGCAGCCCAACGACGAGAGCCTTCTACTGTAATCTGTTGTGGAGTGCGGATACCTGCAACAACGTCTTCACCCTGAGCGTTGATGAGGTATTCACCGTTAAATATATTTTCACCTGTAGCAGCGTCACGGCTGAAAGCAACACCTGTAGCTGAGTTGTTGCCCATATTACCGTATACCATTGCCTGTACGTTTACAGCAGTACCCCATTCTTCAGGTATCTGGTTCATACGGCGATAGATGATAGCGCGTTCGTTCATCCAGCTGTCGAATACGGCACAAATGCCGCCCCAGAGCTGTTCCCATGCGCTGTCAGGGAAGTCTTTGCCTGTAAATTCTTTTACGGCAGCCTTGAAAAGCTTAACGAGTTTCTTAAGGTCTTCTACGTCGAGTTCTGTGTCAAGTTTTACACCTTTCTCTTCTTTGACCTTATCCATAATTTCTTCAAATGGGTCAATATCAGCTTTGCTCTTAGGCTTCATGCCGAGAACAACGTCGCCATACATCTGAACGAAACGACGGTAGCTGTCCCAAGCGAAGCGTGGGTTGCCGCTCTTTGCAGCAAGTGATTCTACTGTTGCATCGTTCATACCGAGGTTGAGGACTGTATCCATCATACCCGGCATTGATGCGCGCGCACCAGAACGAACAGAAACAAGCAGTGGATTTGCAGCATCGTCAAATTTCTTACCTGTAAGGGCTTCAATGTGAGCGATAGATGCTTCTACATCATCCTTAATACGTTTGATTACTTCCTCTTTTCCGAACTGTGTGTATTCGGTGCACACTTCTGTAGTGATGGTAAAGCCTGGAGGTACCGGCATACCGAGAAGGTTCATTTCAGCGAGGTTTGCTCCTTTACCACCGAGGAGATTTCTCATCGATGCATTTCCTTCAGCTTTTCCGTCGCCAAATGTATAAACTCTTTTCATTGTAAAAATTTAATAGGTTATATATTTGATTTTTGAGTTATTATCTCTTTGCAATGTGCAAAGTTAGTCATTATTCTTATATTTTGAAAATATTGCTACTCTTTTTTCACAATTTTCTGTCCTTTTTCTCCATTATTTACCTCCAAAACCATATACTTGAAGAAATCACAATTCCACTTTCGAACTAATTACGCATAATTGGCACGAAAGTGGAATCTATTAGATGAAGTAAAAATACTTCATGAGGCACTTAGCCACATTCACTCTATCGGCAACTGGATTTCTGTGACATAGTCTGCCGGATTTTCCTTATTCCAAGGACCATCGATATATGAGAATCGCGGAGAACCGGTAATTTTCATATTCAGCCCTTGAGCATACGAAAGGATTTCAGCCATAGCATCACCAAATGAAGTATATGGACCTACATATCTGTAACACAGAGCCTTTATCTCATCATTACGATAAAATTTCAACAGATTTGTATCATCGTGCATTTCCCCTACTGCCTCACAGTATTCCACGTCAATATCAGAGTCTTTATGCTCCTTGTCGTGTTCCACTGTATAGCAATACTGCGGCTCAGGGCAAGTGCACCCTACCCTCATCATTTCAGGACCTATCACCGCATAGCACAGATAGCTCATTTCATCATAACTTTTTATCACCTGTCTGTGGCTTGCCACAATTCGCGAAGGGATTACCTTAATTTCAAATTTTTTCATGTCTTTTGTTTTAATTGTTTCGTTTTCAAGACATTGCAGCTGGTCAAGGCGATTTGCCAGCACCGCAATTTGTTCTCGACAGAGGCGTATTTTTTCTCGTATTAATTCCACCTCCGGGCGGTCAGCACCCTGCTCAAACAGCTCTCGTATTTCGTCCAGACTAAGCCCAAGGCATTTGAGATGAAGAATTCGGTTCAGCCTTACTGCCTGACCGATTTCATAGTAGCGGTAGCCACTGTAATCGTCAATTTCAGCAGGACAAAGCAGTCCAAGCTCCTCATAATGCCGCAGTGTCTTAATCGTGACTCTGCATAGTTTTGAAAACTCACCGATTTTAAGTTTATTTCTCATTTTATTCTTTGTTAACGTTAACCGACTGCAAAGTTAACTACTGCCCTAAGGTACGAGTCAATAGTGAA
>CALYOL010000245.1 GCA_945231345.1 uncultured Porphyromonadaceae bacterium | reverse complement strand
AAGAGTGCACTGCCCTCGAAACCGTTACTTTTACCGGCTCCGGCGACGACTATACAGTAATGAACCCTGATATTTTTAAACGTTGCTACAACTTACGCTCTGCCGAGTTCTATCACCTCAAGGGCAATGGTCAGAGCAACGATATGGACAGTGTCTTCACAGATTGTAAAAGTCTCGTAAGCGTTACTTCTATACTTCCCCCAGAGATATCTAAAATAGGATACTCCTGCTTCGACGGTTGCGAAAGCCTTACGACACTATCTCTCCCGCAGACGGACTATTTGATTAACGAGACCGCTTTCCGAAATTGTGCCGCCTTGGAGAGTCTTGACTTGGCGAATGTCACCTCAATAGGCACCAAGGCTTTCAACGGATGCAACGCATTGACTTCAATCAGTCTCAGCACCACGTTGGACGCTGCCCTGCCGGTGGCAAGCGAGGATGCTTTCGATGCATCGCATTTTACCAACATCGAACTTAAAGTGCCCGACGAGAAATATCAGACTTTTTTTGCAGACGATTTTTGGGGCAAGTTCAGTATCAAGCACCCATCTCTGTTCGCCTTTAAAAAAGTGACCGACGGCTATTCCGTCAGCAAATCGGAATACGCCCTTGATGAGGACTTTGTAGGTATGCTCGAGATTCCGGCAAAATACGAATCCGGCGACGTTGTGGCTATTGAAGAAAACGCATTTAATGTCAAAAACGGTCTCACCGGCGTTACTATCCCCGAAGGAGTAAAATCCATTGGCGCTAATGCGTTTGCCGGCTGTTCAGGTATCAATACCGTAATCAACAAACGCACAGTGCCTCTCACCGAAGATGCATGCCCCTATTCAGCCTTTTACTCATACGACGGTACACTCACTGTGCCTTTTGGAAGCCTCGATGCATATAAAAACACTGCACCATGGAGTAATTTCAGCAGTATTGAGCAAGGATTCGGTGAACGCACTCTTAGCACTCCGGAATCTTCTCTCCCATCCGGCGAGTTTAACTATCCGTTTGCATTGACACTCACTAACCCCAACAATGTAGGCACAATTTATTATTACATTGTTTACGAAGACGAAGCGGGAAATGGTGTTCATCAAACCTTCCCCTACACCAATCCTATCGCTATCCCGGATAAATCTTGCACAGTTTGGGCTTATGTCAGCGACGATATTACTTGCAGCGAACCGATTTCGTTTGAATACACCTATGTGCGTTTACCGGCCATCATTGACGAAGTCGATAATACCCCGCAGGGTACACAAAACGTTGATTTTACTGCCATCAGCGAGCAGGAATATTTAAACAATGTGGTAATAGACAACATCTACTACAGCATCACCGACAAAACAAGCGGATGCCTCCCAACCGGCGGATTGGTTCTTAATGAAATGTCGTCTATTGATGATATTCACCAATTCAACAGAGATATTCAGGAAAACCGGGATACTTACAACAATTTCAATGGTATTGCTGTAAAAGTGAAAGGCACCGGCAGCATTACATTTAACGCTTATGCAAACCACGGCAATGCTCGACTCACACTCCTCCTCGATGACGGAGAACCCGTTGATGCCAATGACCTTACAAGTATGAAATATGAATTTTCTACCACTTCTGCCAAATATCTCTACATCTTCGCCTCTCCATCCAAAGACGAGAATACTGTTTCTACCCAATCCGTTGAGCCGGCAGAAAACTGCGTTATAATTACCAGTATGACCATAGATATTGCAGACACATACGTTGCCACTGAGAATGGTCTCGACAAAATATTGACCGCAAACGCCGGTGAGTGTTATAGAATTAACACCCCGCTATATTGTCACTATTTCGACGGAACTTACATCTACGCCTCTACTTTGGACAACAGCGGCTCTTCAAAAAACACCTTCAACGAAGACAAGAAATCTGCAGAGGGAAGCGACGACGAAAACAAATTCACACAAGAAGACTGGGTAGCCATCTCCGGACTGTCAGAAGACTTTAAGGGGCACAAAATCGAAAGCGGAAACGTGGCAACCGTAGTTTCAAACAATGAATTCCCCGTCATCTCATTACCCGAGAGCTTCAGCTCAACAACAGGAGACGTTACACCGCCACTCAACGAGTTCCGTGTGGCTCACTTCAACATCCAGGCTGATAACGATGAAGTAAGAAACATTTGGCTTGTAGCTCCACAGCCCGCTGAATACTGCTCATTTACAGGCTATGTAAGCGCTGAGAACATACACGAAGACTACTTCATACTCCAGTCCGATAAAGTAAACGGCGCTGTAAAAGAGCCTCTCACCATGAATATTTACTACGATGCTGCTACTGCCAATCTGAATTTTGATGAAAACGACTGGAACGCATTTGCCGGCATCGTTTCTAAAGATGGCGATGCTTTGAAATTCACTGCATTGTCAAAATTAAAAGACCTGCCTCTGGGTATTGAGGGTATTGATGCCGGAAGCACACAAATATTTGCCGCAAACGGCAACATCAACATAGCTTCCGACACAAAAGCCACAATCACCATTTACGCCGCAAACGGTCAACTCATCACCTCAGTAGAAGCATCAAACGCTACAATCCCCGTTCCATCAGGCTTCTACATCGTCAAAGTTGGCAACCAAGTAGCAAAACTCGCAGTAAAATAACAACACTCGCAG
>CALYOL010000244.1 GCA_945231345.1 uncultured Porphyromonadaceae bacterium | reverse complement strand
TATCTTGAAAAACTTCAAAAATCCAAGTAGTTATGGCAGAGAAACAGACATCAAAAAGCGTGATTTTCAATCCGCTATCCAAAAACAATCCGGTCATCGTCCAGATACTCGGTATCTGTTCCGCTCTGGCAGTGACAGCAAAACTTGAGCCGGCGCTCGTGATGGGAATGTCAGTAATCGCAGTGCTCGCGTTCTCAAATGTGATAATCTCCCTCCTGAGAAACACAATTCCTACCAATATCCGAATAATAGTGCAGCTGGTGGTAGTAGCCGGACTTGTGGTAATCGTAAATCAGCTGCTGACAGCGTTTGCGTATGATGTAGCGCAGCAGCTATCCGTATTTATCGGGCTTATCATCACAAACTGTATACTCATGGGACGACTTGAAGCGTTTGCAATGGCAAACCGCCCATGGCCATCCTTCCTTGACGGTATAGGCAACGGACTTGGATATACAATAATCCTTGTCATCGTGGGCTTTTTCCGCGAACTTCTCGGCAGCGGCACACTGCTTGGATATCAGGTAATTCCACAGTGGTGTTACGACCATGGATATGTAAACAACGGACTCATGATATTGCCTCCAATGGCACTCATAGTAGTAGCCTGCATTATCTGGGTTCATCGTTCAATCAATAAAGACTTACAGGAATAATCAGCTATGGAAGAATTAAATCTCTTTATAAAGTCGATATTCATCGACAACATGGTGTTTGCCTACTTCTTGGGCATGTGCTCATTCCTTGCCGTGTCTAAAAACGTGAAGACGGCGTTAGGGCTCGGTGTGGCGGTCACATTCATGCTTGTGATAAGCCTTCCGGTAAACTACATGCTTGAAAACTACGTCCTAAAGGCAGGCGCATTGCAGTGGCTTGGCGAAGATTTCGCAAACGTAGACCTTAGCTTCCTGTCGCTGATAATGTTTATCGCCGTAATCGCCTCCATGACGCAGCTCGTGGAGATGACAGTAGAAAAATACAGTCCTTCGCTATACGCATCACTCGGAATATTCCTGCCACTGATAGCGGTAAACTGCGCTATTCTCGGCGGCTCCCTGTTCATGCAGCAGCGAGAATTTGACAGCGCATGGACAGCAACATGCGCGGGAGCAGGCTGGGGAATAGGCTGGCTATTAGCAATCGTAGCAATCGCTGCAATCCGCGAGCGCGTGGCAAGCTACTCAAACGTACCCAAACCACTCCGCGGCATTGGCATTACATTCATAATCACGGCACTTATGGGCATAGCATTCATGAGTTTCCTCGGTATTAAACTATAAAACACTTCAGAGAACTATGGCAATAAACAATATATTACTCGCAGCAACTACTTCTCTGACAGTATTTGCAGGTGTAGGAATTTTCCTCATCATCACACTCCTTTTGGTGGCAATACTCCTTATCGCAAAGCACTATCTGGTGAAGAGCGGCAAAGTGAAAATAAACATGAATGACTCAAAGGAGATAGAGGTAGAGGCAGGAAAGACACTACTTGGCTCACTCTCAGACTCCGGTGTATTTCTCTCCTCTGCATGCGGCGGCAAAGGCAGCTGCGGACAGTGCAGACTTCAAGTGTATGAAGGCGGTGGCGAAATCCTCCCGACAGAAACCGTACACTTCTCTCGCAAGGAGATGAAAGACCACTGGCGACTTGGATGCCAGGTAAAGGTGAAAGACGACATGAAAATCGGTGTTTCAGAGTCAGTGCTTGACGTAAAAGAATGGGAATGTGAGGTAATTTCAAACAAGAACGTATCCACATTTATCAAGGAATTTATCGTGGCACTTCCTCCCGGCGAACACATGAACTTTATCCCCGGCTCTTATGCGCAGATAAAAATCCCGGTATATGAAATGGATTACGACAAGGATATAGACAAGTCTTCAATAGGCGATGAATACTTGCCTGCATGGGAAAAGTTCGGGCTTTTCGGGCTTAAGTGCAAGAATACCGAGCCTACAATCCGAGCATATTCTATGGCAAACTATCCAGCGGAGGGCGACCGCATAATGCTCACAGTCCGCATCGCAACTCCTCCATTCAAGCCGAAACCTCAGGTAGGTTTCCAAGACGTGATGCCCGGCATAGCATCAAGCTATATCTTTACACTCAAGCCGGGTGATAAAGTGATAATGAGCGGTCCTTACGGAGATTTCCACCCTATATTCGACTCAAAGGCAGAGATGATGTGGATAGGCGGTGGCGCAGGCATGGCACCTCTCCGCGCTCAAATCATGCACATGACAAAGACTCTGAAAACGACAGACCGCATAATGAACTATTTCTACGGTGCACGCGCACTCAACGAGGTGTTCTATCTTGAGGACTTCCTCCAGCTGGAAAAGGACTTCCCAAACTTCAAGTTCCACCTTGCGCTTGACCGTCCAGACCCGGCAGCTGATGCAGCAGGCGTGAAGTATACTCCGGGCTTCGTACATCAGGTAATTTATGACACATATCTCAAAGACCACGAGTCGCCGGAAGACATCGAATACTACATGTGCGGACCCGGTCCGATGAGTGCAGCTGTAAACAAGATGCTTGACAGTCTCGGTGTTGACCCTGAAAGCATCCACTACGACAACTTTGGTGGATAATAAGCAGGAACAAAACAGCCATAAAAAAAGCGACACAAAAGTGCCGCTTTTTTT
>CALYOL010000243.1 GCA_945231345.1 uncultured Porphyromonadaceae bacterium | reverse complement strand
TCGCCACCTCCATCGCGAATATCTCGCCCAGCCATTTTGTCTCGTCGCTATATCCCGCTCCGCCCTTTACATAGCCTATTGGCTTTATTATCCTGTCTTTTTTCAGTTTTAGGTTTATCGCCGCGCGGTCTGAAAATTCCACATCTTTCAGCACCCGCTTTGGCTGATGATTTTCATAAATATGTACAAATGCCACGTCATCAGGATTGATATTTTTCGTTGCAAGCGAATACCTGCCGGCAAGCCCGTCAATCCCTTCTATATAAAACTTGTTTATCGCCTTTCCGTTATACGAAATCTCGCCCGTATTAGCAACCGTAATTCCGGGCATCTTCTTTATCACATCTTCAAGTGTACGGTCGGCGAAACTCCTGAACGCTCCTACATTATACACCAGTGTATCTCCTTTTTCCGACACGGGACGCACTTTTACCGTCACCTCACGTAGCTTCACCGCCGACGGTTCTAATACCACGTCTTCTCGCCTGCTGTTCTCTGTCAGGGGAATAGTCACTGGTTGAAATCCCATAAACGCAAACGAAACACTCAACGGCGCGCTTTGTGTCTCATATTTCAGTTCATAATACCCATTTACGTCTGTTGCGCAATATGCATATATATCATCTTCGCCGTCAACCACCTTTACTATCACTCCGGGCAGGGGCACACTGTCGTTGTCACAGACCGTGCCATATACCACATTGTCTGCTTGCGCACGCAACATGGCTGCCATAAACAGTATTATGAAGATTACCCGCATCATTCTAACTCTATCGGATTATAAAACATCCTGCGCTTTGGCAATGGTATCGGCTTTCCATTCGCATCCTTTGGCGCTAATTCTGACGCACCTAACACCGCCGACGGGTCTGACTTGTATTCTGAAAGCGCCTTATTGAAATTCTCGCGTGTCGTTGGTATATAGTCTTTTAAGACCTTTGTTATTGGTGAATTTGCCATCCTGATTGATGTCGCCTCAAACACATGCTCATTCTTGTCATCCTCTATCCTCAAAATCAGCCCCGGCAAACCGTTGAATTTCCACGGTCCTTCCATATACGGGATTTCCGGAGCATACCACGCCGTCCAGTTTCGTCCTCTGAATGTCGCTGTCGCCTTTTTGCACTTATATCCGCATACCACATCTGTCCCCTTTACAAAGTTCCATTTTACCGCCGGCGTAGGCTCGGTATATACATAGTAGTCTATGAATATGTGGCAATAGTCATAGATTTCTCCTTTGAAAAAATCTTTTACCATATAGTCTGTCGAAACTTGCAGACCTTTGGATATTGAAGAATATTCATCAAAGGTAATCTCCTTTATATTTCTTGCTTGAATTATTGAATCCACCTGATATGTATCGTATGACCAATATTTTGTGTATTTATTTGAAATTTGCAAAATATTGTACTCTGTTTCGCTCCGCATATAATTTTCATCATATACGCGATGATAATAAATACACTCAAATTCACATTTGTCTATTATGACTTTATTGATTTTAAACTTATGAGTGCCCTGCGATAAGCATACTTGTGATAATATCATGAAAACACTTACCACTAATAATTTGCGCATTATTGCTAACATATTACAAGCCATAAGAATTTAAATTATTAGTGTTTCACTCCAGCAGCGGGTCATCTCCCTCACTGCCAGTAGGATATTCCGGCATCGTTTGAGCTGGCTTTTTAGGCATTGGCTTCTGTGGCTGAGCAGCAGGCTTTGTCTTTTGCTCAGGCTTTTGCGGTGCAGGCTGCTTTGTTTGAGGCTGAGCCGGCTTCTCTGGCTGTGCTTTCTGTTCCGGCTGTGCTGGCTCATCTGTTTTAACTTCCGGCTTGCCCTGCCCTTCTACATTCTGCACACGCTCGTCAGCATTCTCCTCTGCTTCAACAGCCTCCCGAACAATCTCAGGCTGCACATCTTCCTGTTCTTCTCCTTCTTCCGGCATTCCTTCCGACGGTCCGAATATTTCTGGTGGCAACACTTCCTCTTCTGTTGCGATATACATCTGCTCGCGTGCATAATTGAAATATTCCTCAAACGAGCGTCCCTCATTTATCAGTTTCTCAAAGTCTGCAACTGAGATTATCACCGGGCGTACCTGTGGCGGCAGCTGTAGTGTTGTGCTCTGTGCCATCACGCGGCGATAATTATTCAGCTCTGACAGATTTTCAAAGCCCTTTACTATCAGTAAGCCAAGTCTTCCGAAATTCATCAGCTCAAGGTCAAAATCACTCACAACAAACGATGTGAAGTTATGCCGAGCTATCTTAAACAGCAGCTCATTCGCACTAACCGTATCCGTCGGGAACAGCAGCACAAACAGTTGCTTATCCTCTGGATTTAGGCTAAACTCTGCCGCCTCTGTGTTCTCCTTCGCTGTTGAGTCGTTAGACAACCTTATATCCCAAAGCATTCCGCGTGTATTCGTTCCGCCGGTATTCAGCTTCCTGCCCTTGGCAAGACCGGAGAGATATGCTGTGGCTACAGGTGTCACGTCTGTTTCGGGATAATTCTCCAGCATCGTCTTGAGGCGTTCCTTAAACAGTTCCGGATTGTTCTCGGTGACGTATGCCAGTGCGTCGATAAACATAAACTTTGGCATCAGCTTGCTCGTCGCATACTGTTCAGACATGAGTGTATATGC
>CALYOL010000242.1 GCA_945231345.1 uncultured Porphyromonadaceae bacterium | reverse complement strand
GATTTATGTAATAAATTTACTCAAATGGCATAAAATTGCCAATATGCCATTCATAAAAAGAGAATCATATCAGACAAAGCGAGGAAATATTCATTACTCCACAATTTCAGGTCTCCTTCGCTTTTTAAAAAAGGGAATACATCAGCCTTAACCTGCTCAATGGATGTGTTATTTATTTTGTCTTTTAACAATGCAATGAAATCATTACGTGTGAGCATTTCGTCATCGGTATCGTTCCTATGTCAGAAAAAGTATTCATGCTGCAAAGTTAATAATATTTTCGCACAGTAAAGTATATAAAATGTAATTTTCTGTACGAAATTTTGCGATTTTAGGCGTAAAGATGGCAGATTGTATGAAATTGGAGGAAAATTAGAACTGATATTCAGGGTGATTAAATCTAAAATTATGCAAATAATCATTAAGTTATGTAAAAGGGTATTGACAACGCCTTCAAAATTATGTAACTTTGCACTACCATCATTAAAACGCACCTAAAGCAACAAACAAACACTTTTTTTATCAGCTAATTCGAACAGCAAACATTAAAAAAAACTTAAACGATGAAGAAAAAAATCATGAATTTGATTTGCGCCGCAATATTAATGCCTGTCGGCGCAATGGGAGTGAACACACTTGGGAATTATGTCAATCCTGTCATAAACGCAAAGTTTCCAGACCCGACCGTAATGCGGGCGCAAGACGGAGTGTTTTACACCGCCTGCACGGCAGGTCTTACTCCGGTGTATAAGTCTTATAACCTGTGCGATTGGACACCCGTGGGGAATGCGTTTACGAATGAGACAAAGCCGTCGTATGGGCACATAGGCATCTGGGGCGATACATGGGCTCCGGATTTCAACTATATTAACGGGAAATATGTGATGTATTATTGCATCTCAGAAAATAAGCGCTGGGAGTGCGGCGTAGGCGTGGCATGGAGCGAAAATCCCGCCGGACCGTATCATGACGCCAAAAAACTTTTCACCAGTTCTGAAATAGGCGTGGAGAATAGCATCGACCCATGCTATTTTGAGGATAACGGCAAGAAATACCTATTCTGGGGCAGTTTCTATGGCATCTATGCGATAGAGCTGTCTGACGACGGTCTTAGCATAAAGCCTGGTGCGCAAAAAGTGGCTCTGGCAGATACGAACTTTGAGAATCCGAACAATGCGGTAGAAGGCGTAATGGTGCATAAACGCGGTAAATATTACTATCTAATCGGCTCACAGGGATGGTGTTGCGGAGGAGTGGAAAGTACATATAAGCTACGCGTAGCCCGGAGCACAAACGTGCTGGGGCCATATTACGACAAGGACGGAAACAGTGCTCTTGACCATAAGATGACAATATTCCTCATAGGTAATGACGCCGTAAAGGGTCCGGGTCATTGCTCAGAAATAGTGACAGACGATGAAGGTCAGGACTGGATATTATATCATGGCTATGACGTAGATGATGTAGACATGGGCAGAAAGATGTATTTGGACAAAGTGAACTGGTCGTCAGACGGATGGCCAACCGTACACAACGGCACACCATCAACCGGTGAAATAATGAAGCCATATTTCCGCCCGGCATGCTCCACGATGACAGAGAAATGGAATTTCAGCGAGCAACGAAATACAAAGACCAAAAAGGGCTGGGATGCGTCAAAGGTTCGCAATTTCTGCTACAATGACGGCAAACTGTACTGTGTATATAACCACAATGCCATTAAAGTCATCAACGCACAGACGGGTGAAGACCTCGGAAACCTGAATGAGGGAAATATTTGCAAGGGAGGCACGCTGAAATTTTGCGATGTGAAGTGTTTTGACGGTCATATCATAGCCTGCAATCTTGCGACGGCATCGAAGGGGGAAGAGTTTCGCGTATATTGCTGGGACGGCGACAATCAAAATCCCTACCTTCTGATGTCTACAACAGACCTGAACGGGGCTACTCGACTTGGTGACTGTATTGAAATCGCCCCAGGGTCAGACTGGTATTCAAACCTATGGTTTTGCTGTGCAAACCAGAACGGAAGCACGACAAACATCATTGAATTTTGTCGCAATGCCAGTGGATGGACCAAATATGTGTATCCGGTCACAACAAACGGAACGACCCAGTTTAAAACAGGTGTTACCGCACGAGCTTACCAAAAGAACGGGACATGGTGGATAGACGGGGCAGACTGCGCACCAACATATTTCGGACGCACAAACGGCGTACTCATCAAGAAATTGGATGTCCCGACAAGCCCAACATGGGGTTCAAGTCACCACGAGTTTAGGTTCAGAGGTCAGAAAATTGCGGCAAACCTGCTGTTTAACTCACCTGTGAGCGGGGATAACACTTCAACGTTCAAGGGCGGACGCATGAGACTTGTGGTAGACCGCGTGGGGAAATACAGCAAGGTGTATCCTGCAGGAGAGTTTCCGTCAGACGGTCTTGGCTCCACTACCCGCAACACAAATGTCACTGGCGACATCGCAATCAATACTGATGGCGAAAACTATGTAGAAGCTTGGGTATGCTCAACGGGACATGGAATGGCGCACTATGTCTATGGCAATGCTCCGACTAAAAATCCACAGGCAATCGTGCAAAAGCCGGCTCCCACAAGCGACCCGGAACTATTTTTCTGCGGTACGAACTATTCGGATTGGCAA
>CALYOL010000241.1 GCA_945231345.1 uncultured Porphyromonadaceae bacterium | reverse complement strand
TGAATACATCGTAAAAGGCGACGTAAACACTTCTTCTCCTGACGTCATTGCTCAAGCCGTCGTACGTAGCGATGAAAACGGCACCGTTTTGCTCGGTGATGTCGCTCAAATTGCTATCGGAAGCAAGTCGCCTAAGCTGGGCGTCGCTTCTGAAAGGGCTAAACCTGCTGTTCTCGTCACCGTGACTAAGCAACCCGCTGTCGGCACTATCGGGCTGACAGAAAAAATCGAGGAAACGCTCGCCGCAACTGCTCACAACCTCCCCGGTGACGTCCATATTTCAACCGACATTTTCAGGCAGAGCTCTTTTATCGACAATTCTATCTCTAATTTGCAGGAATCTCTTCTCGAGGGCGCATTTTTCGTCATAATTGTCCTGTTCTTCTTCCTCATGAATGTCAGGACAACTATTATTTCCGTTGTCGCATTGCCGATGTCTATCCTCATTTCGGTTCTCGTGCTGCATGCTCTCGGATTTAACATCAACACTATGTCTCTCGGCGGTATTGCCATCGCTATCGGCTCGCTTGTCGATGACGCTATCGTAGACGTGGAAAATGTTTACAAACGGCTTCGCGAAAATCGAAAACTCGCTGAGGGTGAACGCCTTCCGGTGCTTGATGTGGTCTTTAAGGCTTCAACCGAAGTCCGTATGCCCATTTTCAACTCTTCACTGATTATCATTGCCAGCTTCCTACCACTGTTCTTCCTCACCGGTATTGAAGGACGAATGTTAATACCTCTCGGAGTTTCGTTTATCGTCGCGCTCATGGCGTCTACTGTCGTCGCACTCACTCTCACTCCTGTCCTCTGTTCATACCTGCTAAAAGGTAAGACTTCCGATGAAGTCAGCATAAAGGATTCTTGGGTGGTCTCTCGCCTCAAAGCCGCTTATAGCAAGGGACTTGACTGGAGTTTCAAACACAGCCGACCAGTCCTCTATTCTGTCGCCGCACTGTTCGTGCTGTCTCTCGCTTTGATGTTCACGCTCGGGCGCAGTTTCCTCCCCGCCTTCAACGAAGGCTCTTTCACTATTAACGTCAGCACACTTCCCGGCATCTCGCTTGAGGAGAGCGACAGAGTTGGAAGACTCGCGGAAGAAATCATTTTGTCTGTCCCTGAAGTACAGACTGTTGCACGAAAAACTGGGCGTGCAGAACTCGACGAGCACGCTCTCGGCGTTAACGTCTCTGAAATTGAGGCACCTTATGTTCTCGACAAGGGTAGAAGCCGCGGGGAAGTCGTTCGCGAACTCCGCAGCAAACTCGCTGAAATTCCGGGTGCTAACATTGAAATCGGGCAGCCTATCTCTCACAGAATTGACGCTATGCTTTCGGGTACTGAAGCGCAGATTGCTGTAAAACTTTTTGGCGACGACCTTAACCGTCTTTATGCGCTCGGAAATGAAATCAAGGCGCAGATGATGAATGTTGAGGGAATTGTCGATGTTAATATCGAGCAGCAGATTGGACGCCCTCAGCTCGACATCATTCCTCGCCGAGAAATGCTTGCAAGATACGGAATTACGATTGCGCAGTTCACTCAGTTTATCGACGTTATGCTCGCAGGAAAAGTCGTATCGCAGGTTTACGAAGGCGGACTCCCGTTTGACGTCACTGTACAGCTTGCCCAAGCTGACCGCAGCTCAATCGAGCAGATTTCTAACCTTATGATTGACAGCAACAAGGGCAAAATTCCGCTAAGTTACGTCGCTGACATTGTCTCTACAACAGGTCCTAACACCATTAACCGAGAAAACGTTTCTCGACGCCTCGTCATCTCTGCTAACATCGACGGCAGTGACCTTCGTGGCGCTGTAAACAAAATTCAGCAGCTCGTTGATGAAAATGTTAAGCTCCCTGAAAACTATTTCGTCACTTATGGCGGACAGTTTGAAAGCGAGGCGGCAGCTTCTCGCACTCTTGCCCTTACGTCAATCATTGCTCTGCTTATTGTGTTTATGCTTCTATATCAAGAATTTAAGTGTGTCAAGCAGTCGCTCATCATTCTCATAAACATGCCGCTCGCCATGATTGGTGGCGTTCTTATACTGGTGCTTACGGGCGCAGAACTAAACATCCCTGCCATCATCGGTTTCATCTCTCTTCTCGGCATCACCACCCGTAACGGTATGTTGCTGATTTCCAGGTACAACCATCTCAAAGACGAAGGTGAACCTCTCATGAAGCGGATAATGCATGGCTCGGCTGACAGACTTAACCCTATCATCATGACGGCTTTGACTTCTGCTCTCGCACTAATCCCTCTCGCGCTCCGCGGCGGTGAACCGGGTAACGAAATTCAGTCGCCTCTCGCTGTCGTAATTCTCGGCGGACTAATAACCGCCACTGCGCTTAACATTTTCGTTGTACCTATTATTTACTATCTAATTAATAGAAAGGAGGATAACGCATGAAAAATATTATTTTTACAGCACTTTTTGCCACACTTTCCCTCATAACCGCCTCTGCACAGAATTTTGACGACATTGTCTCACGACTCGCCGCCGCTAATCCTGAAATATCTGCTCTCATCAAGGAAAACAATGCCGTTCTTGAAAGCCTTAAGGCTGAAAACAACCTCGCCGACCCGGAAATTGAAGGGCGCAGCGTCTGGGGTTCGGAAGGCAACAAGATGGGGATTGGTATTTCACAGAGTTTTGAC
>CALYOL010000240.1 GCA_945231345.1 uncultured Porphyromonadaceae bacterium | reverse complement strand
CTTCCATGATAACTTCTTCGCGATCGAGATATTTGGTTCTTACTTCACCTTCGTAAGGCCCTGAGGTCTGTCCTGCAACAGTGCGGAAGATAGGAGAGTAAGCGCCATAGTTGTAAACGTCAACGGAAAGTGCGTCATCGTCGCCTTCTTCTTGCAAAGTGTAAGATATGGAAGCCAATTTGGTTTCTTCGCTCTCGTTTGCGTTGTGGCTACCGCCGCCGGAAACGGTTTCGGCATGACCGACTACTCCGACGTTATTAAATTGATAACCGGTTTGTGCACTGATATGAGCACAAGCCACTAAAGTGCAATCGTATGTAGTTCCGTTAGATTCCTCTTGTTCGTATGTGTGAGTAATAGTCGTACCGGAGTCGAACGATGCGTTTTCTACAAGATATTTGTCTTTATTCTTGTGAGCAGTAACCTTTTCCTGTTCGTTGAGGCGAAGGTAGTTTGTCCAGTTCTCAATCTGAGTGTTACACCAGAGCACAGAGTCTTCGTAGCACTTTGTCTCGTCTTTAGGAATAATCATTGTGTAAGACGGACCAACATAAGACGGGATTTTAGTAGCCTGGCTTCCCCACACCTTCTTGTCGTGGTTGTTACTGCCGTAGCGCTCATCGTCAGGTGACAAGGTTGTGAGGTAAATCGGGTTCTTACCTGTGTTTTCGTGACCTTCGATGCTTGTTACGGTCTGCAGATGAGTGTCGCGTAAAGCACGGAGGTTAGGAATAAGGGTGTTCTCGATGTAGTATGCAGTATAAGCAAACGCTGTTTGGTATTCAAGACCTGTTGTCATGATGTCTTCCAGGTCAAGTTTCACTTCATCGCTTGCTGCTGAAACACGGTGGAAGTTTACTTCACGAGCTTTACCGAATACAATGTTATTCGATGTTCCCACAAACACGTCACCGTTTGCACCCACATATTCAGGATCAGCCGATGTGGCAATGCTCTTGGTTGTCGTTATAGTGTGACTCCAAGTATTGGCACTTTCAATATTTTTTGTGATTTTTGTACCCAAATCTACTTCTGCTACAACCTTTGATTCGGTCTCTACAGCTACACCAAAACCGGCTGAGGTAGTAATTTTCGGTCCAAATTTCAGGTGAGCTATAATATCAGTTTCAGAGTCTGTTATATTGCCATGGAGCGTTGAACGAGAAGATATCGTTCCTGAAGTCCATTCAGCACTTGAGAGTGAGCCCGGTGGGTCACGGAGAATCATTTCCACCATATCCGGACCGGCTGTCACGAAGTTATTTCCTGTTGGCATTGAACCGAGAACGATGCACGGCATTCCGTTTCCGCTCCAGTTGTAAGTGCGTTCGTCAATGTCGTAATACATTGAGATTGTACGAGTGTAAGGAGCGGTGATATTTGGCAAACCTGCTTTCCAAACGTATGTTGCCTTACCGTCAGAGTCCAGAGTGATTTTGTTGTCTGTCACCTCCACGAGTGTTCCGGCAGGCCTTCCTGCGGTGTTGTCTATGGCATAGACAAGCTGCTCTGCTGAGAGTTCGTTGGCGATGGTTACTTCAACATTTTCAAGTGGCACAACATATTTAGCGGGGCTTCCTTTCACGTCTTCGTTAATGTATTCTTCAAAAGCCTCAATGTTAAATATGTAGTTGTTGAGCGATTCATACACGGCACCACCATATTTATATGTTACAGTTCCGTCTTCGGCAACAGCGTAGATGTCAGTGATGTTGATGTCGCCTTCAGCGTCCGAAATTGAGTATTGGTCAATACCGAATGCGCCGTCGTTTCTGTCTGCCTGTGTGACAACGAACGATGGTTCGCTGTGGTAAGTCTGCTTCAATGCGTAGTTGTAAGCATATTTCTCAACCCAACCATCTTCGTGCTCGATAGAATCGGTGTATTCCATACGACAGTTTGTCAAATCTGCAGTCGTCGGGTTGCCAACGGTTTTGCCGTTTGCTTTAACTGTCATAGATTCAACTTTATAGTTCAGCGGCGGAATCATTGCTGAGAATTCACCGGTCAGTGAGTCAGTTTGGATGATAATCTGCTTGTTGAAGTCTGCTGCACCGCGCCATGAGCGGCTGTTGATGGCAGTTGTAGCAGATGCAATGTTTGCCTTTTCGGGGTTGTCTTCGTAACTGAATGTCGTTCCATTCTGCACTTTTATAACGTTGAGGCGGTATTTGCTGTTGTTTGGAGTGAGAACAAGTTCGGTGATACCAATATTGTTCACGCTCTCGCCAAATCCGAGAGGCTTGTTGCCCTCTGTGCTACCACCTACAACACGTCCCGAGAAGTTAACCAACGTCTTATCAACAAATTCAAGATTCTTCACGGATTTTTCAAACGTGAGTCTTTCGCCTGTTTCGTTCGGGTCTGCCGGATAGCGACCGTTTGAAGCAAATACGTGTCCGTCTTTCTTCACTTCAATGAAGTGGTCGCCGATGGGCACGCTGATAGTGAATGAACCGTCGGAAGCGGAGGTAACGAGTTGACCGTCTTTGCTGCAGATGTCACCGTCAACATAGAAGTTACATCCTTCCACCGGGTAATCCGTACCTTCGTAGAGCACGTAGCCCGAAACGGGGAACGATGATACGTCGGAGAAGTCAACACCGCTGTGAACGAGAGATGATGCACTTACGTAGCGTGTAGAGTATTGCGGTGAGAACTCATGGAT
>CALYOL010000239.1 GCA_945231345.1 uncultured Porphyromonadaceae bacterium | reverse complement strand
GATGCTGTAAGGGATTGATATCGGCAGAAAAATATGGTGAATATATCGACGCTGTACGCCAGATATTGAGAGGTGAGACGCGCCAGGTGATGGACTACCTGAAGCAGGAAATGATGCGCCTTGCATCAGAGCTGAAATTTGAGGAGGCCCAGGCGCTAAAAGAGCAATACACCATAATGGAGCGGTATCAGGCAAAGAGTGTGATAGTGAGTATGACGGTGGGAGAGGTCGATGTGTTTGGGTACGACGATAACGCGTCAGACTTTTATGTGAATTATCTGCATGTGCGTGGAGGGACGGTTGTAAAAAGCATCACACTGCAATTTCGTCGCCGCCTTGACGAGCCTGCGGAGGAATTGCTGTCGCTTGCGATGAGCGAGGTGGCAAATACACTTGGTGTGACGTATCGCGAGGTGGTGGTGCGGACGGTGCCGGATACGGAGTTTGAAGGGGTGACTTTTACAGTGCCTCAGCGAGGCGATAAGCTCCACTTACTGGAAGTGTCAGAAAAAAACGCACGCCAGAAGCGAGTGGAGGTTGTGAAAATTATGGAAAAGCGCGACTCGTCGAGGCGCACAGACAGGATACTGGAACAGATGAAAACAGATTTCCGCATGACAGAATTGCCACGCCATATCGAGTGCTTTGATAATTCCAATATTCAGGGGACGAATCCGGTGGCATCGTGCGTGGTATTTCGTGATGGAAAACCGTCAAAAAAGGATTATCGCCATTTCAACATAAAGACAGTTGTAGGTCCGGATGATTTTGCGTCGATGAAGGAGGTTCTCACGCGCCGCTACACGCGTCTTATGACAGAGGGTGAGGAGTTGCCTCAGCTTGTCATTGTAGACGGCGGTAAAGGGCAGCTAAGCGCGGCTGTGGAGGCTTTTGACGCGATGGGCTTGCGAGGCAAGGTTGCTGTTGTGGGAATTGCGAAAAGACTTGAGGAGATATATTTCCCCGGAGACAGCTATCCGCTTTATATCAATAAAAATTCAGAGACGCTGAGAATTGTACAGCATCTGCGCGACGAGGCGCATCGTTTCGGCATAACGCATCACCGCAATCGTCGCAGTAAGTCGCAGACAATCAGCGAATTAGATTCGATAGAGGGTGTTGGTCCGACGACTCGAGATAAGCTACTACGACATTTCCGCAGTCTTAAGAAAATACGGGAAGCTACTGTAAATCAGCTTGCTATCATAGTAGGTCAGGCAAAAGCGCAGACAATTTTCTCCGCGCTACACGACAATCAAACGCCTGCGAATGATGATGAGGTGAAATAAGAGCATATAGTGGCTTCAAAATGTTATGTAAGTGCGAAAAATGGGAAAATAAGGAAATAGATTTGCGATTTTTGATGAAGTCAAGTGAATAATGATTAAATTTGCGAAAAAATAGAGATATGGCTATATTAGCACCATTAGCAGAAAGAATGAGACCCAAGACCCTTGATGACTATGTGGGTCAGTCACACCTTGTGGGAGAAAATGCAGTGTTGCGCCGGATGATAGAGTCGGGGCAGGTTTCGTCGTTTATATTATGGGGGCCTCCGGGGGTTGGCAAGACAACGCTTGCGCGAATAATAGCCAATTCTACGAAGTCGCCTTTTTATACACTTAGTGCGGTGACTTCCGGTGTGAAGGATGTGAGAGACGTGATAGAGCGGTGTAAGCATGAGGCGAATGGAATGTTTACTACCGGCCGCCCGATATTGTTTATCGATGAAATACACCGTTTCAGCAAGTCGCAGCAGGACAGTCTGCTTGGTGCTGTTGAAAGCGGCATTATCACGCTGATAGGTGCGACGACTGAAAATCCGTCGTTTGAGGTGATACGCCCGCTTCTCTCACGCGCTCGAGTGTATACGCTCAATCCTCTCGGTAGCGAGGAGCTGCAGACGCTTCTTGAGCGTGCTCTTACTACAGACGAGGTTCTGTCAAAACGGAAAATTGAGGTAAAATCCACTACTGCGCTGTTTCGTTTTTCCGGTGGAGACGGGCGTAAGTTGCTCAATATACTGGATTTGCTGGAGCAGTCGATGAAATATGGTGAAACGCTTGTGATTGACGATAAGGCTGTGGTAGACTGCCTCCAGGAAAATCCGGCGGCATACGACAAGACGGGCGAGATGCATTATGATATTATTTCGGCATTTATAAAGAGTGTTCGCGGCAGTGACCCTGATGCGGCGATTTATTGGCTTGCTCGCATGATAAATGGGGGTGAGGACCCAGAGTTTATAGCACGGCGGCTTGTGATTTTGGCATCAGAGGATATAGGCTTGGCAAATCCTAATGCGATGCTGCTGGCGAATACGACGTTTGAGATAGTGAAGAAAATCGGTATGCCTGAGGGAAGAATACCTCTTGCCGAGTGCACAATCTATCTTGCGACGTCGGCAAAGAGTAATTCGGCATATAATGCGATTAATTCTGCGCTTGAGCTTGTTCGGCGGACAGGTGATTTGCCTGTGCCGCTGCATATCCGCAATGCTCCAACGTCGCTCATGAAGGAGATTGGGTATGGTGCAGACTATAAGTATGCTCACGACTATCCGGGGCATTTTGTGGTGCAGCAATTTCTCCCTGATGACCTTGTAGGGACTCGTCTGTGGGAGGCGGCTGATAATGCGGCTGAGCAGCGTCTGGCGGCGGTTCAGCGTGAGCGGTGGGGGAAGTGAG
>CALYOL010000238.1 GCA_945231345.1 uncultured Porphyromonadaceae bacterium | reverse complement strand
CTGAAATTCTTACGTTATCGATTTCATAAAGACCTGAACCAAGGTTTGTGCATGAGAAACCGAATGTTGGGTCAAATGCTGGACCGGTTACTACTTCTTCACCTACCTTTACACCTGCGATGTGACCCATGATATACATGTTCTCTGGAGTTTCTGGTGCCATGCTGTACACCTTACCTGCTTCAATTGCAAGGTTAGCTGTCTGTTCGCCATTATTACCATTGTTGAAGATAATCTGGTTCCAAGTTGCGTTTGTGATGACATACTTGTAAAGACCATCTTCTGATGTTACGTCTGTTAATTCCACACCTGGCCAGGCTGCATTATAATTATTTTCGCCTTCACCCCATGCGTATGCATATACCTTTTCCCATGATGTATACTGGTTGTCCCAATATACTGCTACTTCTGGTTCTGGCTCTGATGCTACTGCAAACTGTGCTACTGCACCAAGTACGTTTGCGCCTGAGTAGATTACACTTGCAATATTTACTGTGTTTTCGTCAACTTTTTCTACTGAAATACCTAACTGACCTGAAGGTGCTGCTACTTCTGTGAATGAGCTCTTTGCTACTGTTACACCGTCTGATACGCGTACTACTTGGAAATTGCGTGGGTGGTTGCCTTCTACCTTGTTGACTGGCATTACGGCATATTCTACACCCGCAAGTGTAAACGTTGCAAGACCTGATGTTGTGTGTACTTCTTCTGCTGCTACACAGTAGTTTACTAAGTCTGTTTCTGAACCATCAGCTCCAAGCCACTTTACTTTTCCTCCATCGCCACGCTTACGCAGAAGATACATATTTTCTACTGGTATGCCTTCATCGTTGTATGCAGCCATAAGCGCATCCATTGTTTCATAATATGGATTTGTTATAGTGTTGTTGTCAAGTGCTAATGTAATTTCTGTGCCTGATGCATAACCACCGATGTTGCTGTAATCACCCTTAGCTCCGTTTTGGAAATATACAACGCTGACCTTGTTTGTTACGGTTTCATCTACTTTATTAGATGCCGGGATGTAGAACAAACCACCCTGTTCGCTCATTATGTCACCGATTGCCTGACCCAATACGTCTACACGCATTGCTGAAATGCAGTCATCGCCATTTCCTGCAAAGCTTACCACCGGCTTCTCTACATAGCTGTCGCCTTCTTTTGCAAAGATTACGAATTCCTGTGATGTTGCACCTGGGAATGCCTGTTTCTGAGCTATGATATTGCCTGCTTGGTCAAATGTAATACCAAGACCATTGATATTGTCACTGGTGACTACGGTTGTCTTTACTCCATCTTCACCAAAGTAGTTGATTGTGTGGTCACCCTTGTCGGCATACCATACCTTACCGTTGTGTACTACACCATATCGTACATTTCCTGCTCCTGTACATGCAGTCTTTGCATCATAAAGAGCGGTTAATGTTGGCTCTGCTGCAAATGCAGCACCTGCTGATAACATCGCAGTTGCCAATGCTAAATTGCGTAATTGTTTTTTCATGTTTTTAATTGTTTTATGTTAATAAAAAATTTGGATATCCTATGCGGTATTAGTTCCTTTTCTTTAATATTGCCCCAAAGTTACGGCTTTTTTAAGTATTATCAAAATTTTTTGTCGTATTTTTATTTTTTTATTAAAATAGAGTGCCGAAACTATCATTCGACACTCTATTCATGCCGTTTTGATTCTTATTTCACCACTATTTTATGGCTTTCACCATCTGCTACTATGATGTAGATGCCCTGAGCCACCTTCGCCTTCGCTCCGGCTGATATTGCACGACCCGCTATATCATAGATTTTCACATTTTTAGCTCCTATTACTCTGATTTCGCCATTCTCTGCGCTTATCTTTACGTTTGAGCCATCTTCTGATATTTCCTCTACTCCTCCTGTCGTATAAGGATAGTGCGCATACAGCGATTTCAGGTTGATGCTGTATGAACCCGCAGCTGCTGTGCCAAGTGAAAAATATATCACCGAGAAGGTCACTGGATAAGTCGTTATTGCTCCTGCTCCGCCGAATTTGTCGAAATCAACCTTAACTCTGTGGTCTACTCCCGCTGCAAACACGTCGCCTTCTTCCGGCTTTATCGTCTGAGCGCTTTTTCCTCCGGGGTAGCGGACGTCAAGGCGTACACTTGCTATCGGCTGACTCGAATTAAACACCAGCCCGATGCTGTCTGGCAATGAATACAGCAGCTCCTCTTTCGTCAGCTGGATATATGGACTGCGGCCTGATGAATAGTTATAGTTTAATACACCATCTTCTCCGAGTACAAGGTTCTTTGCTCCTGACCCTTTCACTGTCCAGTCTTTCCAGCTGAAATCATAATACTCTGCCTCTGAAATCTGAACATCCACATCCACCTGGTCGTTAAAGTCGCCTACTGAACACTGTAGCGTCGTCTTGCCGCTTTCTATGCCCGTCAGCTTGCCGTCTGTCACTGTTGCAACTGTCGCATCGCCTACGCTCCAGTCAAGGTGTGTAGGGTCATAGTAGAACACCTCGTTGTTTACTGTCGCCGTCACCGGGATGTCTGCCGTGCGGCTGTCTATCGTGATTGTTGGGCGGACTGAAATCGCTATGTCTGCTGGCAAGTTCTTCTGGATTACACTCGCCTCCATGCCGTTAAGCTCTGCCTTGATTACTCCAGCTGACACATTGCCGCTTGCTGTGATGCAGTCGCCATTTGC
>CALYOL010000237.1 GCA_945231345.1 uncultured Porphyromonadaceae bacterium | reverse complement strand
GCAAATTTACACATTTTTTTTCGCATTTCTGCATTTTGATTATAAAAAAGAGCAAAAAAGTGGGCGACTCTCATAGCCGCCCACTTTTATTAGGGATTTTGTCTTTATTTCACTTTAAGACTTATCTGATGACAACCTTTTCAGCTGTCTTGCCTTGACGACGGATATAGATACCAGGAGTGAGGTTTTCGCCATTGACGCGGATACCCTGGAGATTGAAGTATTCTACCGGAGCATTCTTGTCGTCTGCTGAGATTGCACACACGCCTGTCGTGAAGCTCTGGCTTGCAGGTGCCTTGGTCACAAATCCGCTGTGACCAGGAAGTGCAAAGCCCTTCAACCATTCAGCAGAGTTACCGCAGATATAGATATTGCCCGCAACGTCCCATGCGATATCATTCAAGTTTGTCCCTATTCCGTGAGTGATTGCCATCACTGCCTGGAGATATGGAGTACCTTCTGCATCATATTCTACTGAATAAATTGTAAACTGTGTCTTTGAGCTTGAAACTGCCAAGTACTTATAATCTGGTGAGAAACGAAGACCGCCACCTCCGCGCACTTGGAGGTCTTTATAGCGTTCTTTACCGGCTGCGTCTACATATACAAGAGCCGGCTGAGCATCTGTTGGCGTTGCGCGATATTGGCAATACCAAATTCCGCCTCGGTTATCTCGTGCTATACTTGTTGACTGAGGCATAATAGTGTACTTATTGCTCAGAGCAGCTATGTTTTCTCCTGCGGTAAGAGCGGTGCCATTGCCAAGAGAGATTACGTCTACTCTCGCATCGTATGTCGCCGCTAATTTCAGCTTTGAAAGAACAGCCATTGTCAGTTCTTCTCCCGAACCCTGAATGTCAAGACCCACGTTAGGACCGGTCACATAGTTGCCGGCTGCGTCTGTATAATAGTTAGAACCGAATGTAAGGCCTGTTGTGAGAGATGTATACTTGTCATTGTTATACAGGTCTGTGAAGTCCTTAGCATAGCAGATATAGTCGCCTGCTGTGTTGCAGCGTGTCACGAAGATACGTCCGTCTGCACTTACGCGTACGCGTGCCAGGTCGGCGCCGTATGTTACATAAGTATATGTAAGCCCGCCCATGAAGCCATACTTGTTTGTTGCAGGATTCTTGATTGGGTTCATTGCTGCGTCAAATGCGTAAAGTCCGCCTCCGATTCCGTCCCCGCTTGTGCCAGAGATGTAAGTAGCACTTGTTGTTGCCATTCCTTCTGTACAGTAGATATTACCGAAGTTTTCGCTTTCCATGTTGTTGTCTACATCTACGCCGCGTGGATGATAGAATTGGTAGCCTTTGATATATTCAGGTGAAGACTTAGCTGCATATTCCACCGCTACCTCCCATGTGTTTGTCTGCTGTGTATCTGATGACACAAGGTCGGTGATGTCGATAAGCTCCTGATGAGAACCTGCCGCCTGTGCTCCGGTTTCAAGTGATGTGATTACATTGCCTTCCGGGTCGTAAAGGGTGATGATAGCATTTTCTACAGGTGCATTGAGGCTGTAGTTCGCTTCAAAATTGTTATCCTTTACCGTTCCGATAAGTCCGTATGCGTAAGCATTTGCTGTACCTGTTGCCGGGCTGTATGACGGTGCCGATGCTTCTGTCCACTGATACATCTTGCCGTCTACGATGAGGCTAAGTACAAGTTTTGCTGACGTTGGTACGTCTGTCGCATCTTTGGTCACTGCATGGCTACCATGTGCAGATGCGTATGTGGCTACTACTGGGTCTATCGCACAGTTTACGCTGATTTCTTTTGCCGCATCAAAGCCGTCTGTGACATCATACAGCTTAATACCACACACTGCTCCGTCTTCCACATTTGGTGTCACCATCAGTGAGCGACCTGCAAATCTGAAATAGTTCGCGCCCGTCGCTGCTGCCGGTGCAAGGGAATTTCTGCCAAAAATTGTCTCTGCTCCTGCGTCAGCATTAAATTTCCATTCCATTGGAGAAATCAGGTTGCCGTCGTATGTATAGTAAGACTTATCGCGTGGAGATACGTTCAACTCATATACGTCATCTGTAGAAGTAACATTTCTGTTAAATGATGATGAGCAGTTTGCGCGTGTGATTGATGCCATATTTCCATCTGCAATACCAAAGTTGACAATTCGCATACCTACTGCTGTTGCTGTTCCGGCTGTTGTTATGAAGTTTCCTTCTTCCAGTGTGCCGCTATATGCCATTGTATTGCCAATTAGCGCACGGTTATAGTTCGCTGAAAATTGTGACGTAAACCATAGTGAGCATGTTCCGGGCAGACCGGTTGACTCGTCTTGAGTCCATTTGTATGCGTTAAACACACCGTGACTTTCACCGTCTGCGGAAGCAATACTCTCACTATAGTGGTTTTTGCCATAGCTGCAGCCAACAAGCACGCCTTCTGCTGTAAGTGCTATGTCAGACAGTTTAAGCTGTCCATTTGCTGGCATAGCGATGCCTGTCTTGTCAAGTTCTGTCACAGCACCGTCTTTGATAGCATAGACATACGGCTCTTTTGCCTCGTCAAGCGCAAGAATATATGCCACACCATCTTTATAGATTTGGCGGCGGATTGTCTTGCCTGAAAGGACGTCTGCTGCCACAAGCTCTGTCTCTGCTGCTGTGCCCATGTTATACTGTGAGAAGAGATGGAAACCTGTACCACCTGCTACAGGGTCTGGATAGTT
>CALYOL010000236.1 GCA_945231345.1 uncultured Porphyromonadaceae bacterium | reverse complement strand
TAAAGGCAAACGGCTATGAACTAAGCTATTACTATGGTGGCGACATAAATTTCACGAATATGCTCGCTTACCTTGTCAGCCAAGGGTTTGAACACATTATCAAGGACAAAGACTTCACAATATCGGAACGCAGAAGCAAGTGGGGAGCGCACGACGATGTAGTGTTCCGCAAAATGATGAGTGAAATAATTTCGGACACGAGCGAAAAGCCCCAGCTGCGTATAATACAGACGTCAAGTAGCCATGAGCCGTTTGAAGTGCCATTTCACAAAGAGCTAAAGATAAAGTATGCAGGTCAGGAAAACCGTGCGAACGCATTTGCATACGCAGACAGCTGCATTGCAGACTTTGTTTGCAACCTGCGCAATAGCGGCAAGTGGGAAAATGCGCTTGTAATAATCACCCCGGACCACTATGGGGCATATCCTATGGGACTGGAAGATGTGGAGCAACGGCACCGCATACCGCTCATATTCACAGGCGGAGCTCTTCGCAATGGCGGAATTCAAATAAACACGCCTGCTTGCCAGACAGACATTGTCGCAACTATTCTCTCTGCGATGGGAATAAAATCAGACGAATTTATCTATAGCAAAAATATATTTTCGACTTCTGCGCCGCACTTTGCCTTTTTCACAGAGCCGGAGTATATGGGTATACTGAACGACTCAACGATGGTGATTTATAATCTCGACGCAGACAGGACTGAAAAGGCTGTAGGCAAAGACGCAAAAATACTTGAGAACCAATCAAAAGCATATTTACAAACAATTTACAACAGTATGGAGGAACTATAAATGATTGATATACTGGCAAATATAGACTCAAATATCACACTTGCAATAAATTCAGTGCATTGCGACTACATGGACCAATTCATGTATTTATTCACAGGGAGATTTGTGTGGATACCGATGTATGCGATGATACTCGTATTGCTCTATAAGAAATACAACTGGCAGAAAACGGTAGTTTTCGCAATAGGCATAGGACTTACGATACTGATAACGGACCAGACGATAGCGACTTATATACGTCCGGTGATAGAGCGTCTACGTCCGGCAAATCTTGAGAATCCGATTTCAGAATTTATTCATGTGGTAAATGACTATCGCGGCGGAGCATACGGATTTCCGTCATGTCATGCTGCAAACTCGTTTGCACTTGCGACGTTTATGATAATGACAGAGAGAAAAATGCGGTTTGTATTATTTATCTTTACATGGGCTTTTCTAAATTCATATTCAAGGCTATACCTTGGTGTCCACTATTTCGGCGACCTGATAGTGGGAGCAATATTTGGCTCAATAATTGCGGCTGTATGCTATACAATGACTGAAGCTACTGCAAAAATACGGATTTTACAGTGCGAGGACAGGTCCGCTACAGACAAGACAGCAATAGCACGCCCGATGGGATGTGACTATGTGATAATAACAGGAATTTTAACAACAATAATTATATCAATAATAAGTCTATGTCACCTTGGCTAACGATATTGCTACTTGTAATATCAAATATCTTCATGACTTTCGCCTGGTATGGGCACGTAAAACTCCAAGAGGCGAATATAATCTCAAACAGCACACCGCTGTATGTCGTGATACTCTTTTCCTGGCTTCTTGCGCTTGCCGAATATGCCTTTCAAGTACCGGCAAACAGGTTTGGCTTCATCGGAAATGGAGGAAGCTTCTCGCTAATGCAGCTAAAAGTAATCCAAGAGGTAATCACCCTTGTGGTATTCACCGGTTTCACGATGTTTTTCTTTAAGGGCGAACAATTTCACTGGAATCATCTCGCCGCCTTTGTTTGCCTTGTTCTCGCCGTTTATTTTTGTTTTATGAAATAAAATTCACAAAATGCACTTCCTTAAATCATTTGAAAGAGTAATCTCAAGAGCAAAACAGATACTGAAAATGCGCAGGCTGCTGAATAAGTTTGGGCAGAATGAATGTATCTCCACGTTTCAAGAATATTCCGACCCGGATAATGCAATAGGCGAAGAGTCTCCTATATGGTGTATTTGGTGGCAGGGAGAGAATAATATGCCGGAAATAGTAAAAGCCTGCTACAATACAATATTGCGGCATGCGGGGAAACACCCTGTAATACTCATAACCGAAGATAGTATGGATGAGTATATTACACTGCCGGAATACATAATGGCTAAATATCGTGGCGGCATAATCTCGCGGACTCACTTCTCAGACATTGCGAGAATGTATCTGCTCAAAGAATATGGCGGCATATGGACTGATATTACAAACTATTTCACAAAAGACATTGACGAGATTGTAGATACCAGTCTGTCGCTATGGACATACCGGCATGTGACGCTGTACAACAATGTATCTCGCGGGCTATGGACCAGCTATTTTGTTGCAAGCGGGAAGCATAGCATTTTGCCGGAATACATTTTCGAGTCACTGCTTCACTGGTGGAAAAATAATGATAAGGTGATTGACTATTTGCTGCTTGACTATATCTTCAAAACAGGCTATGACAATATTTCGCAAATCAAGTGCCTCATTGATGCACTTCCAATCAAGACTTACAGCATGATGAGAAAAAGTCTTCATAGGGAATATAATGCGGAAGAATGGGAAAAACTCTGCAACGTGGCTCCATTCCATAAATTATCATATAAGAAATATACTGAGAAACATACAAAAAACGGCTTAAAAACTTTCTATGCACACATATTGGATATTTGCTTAAATATGTAAACCATCCATAGCAATTAAAGAAAAAA
>CALYOL010000235.1 GCA_945231345.1 uncultured Porphyromonadaceae bacterium | reverse complement strand
GATGCAAATACGGCTCTTTCTTTTACCTTGAATGAAAGAAAGAGCCGTAGATTTACTTCGCAGGTGCCCACTTGCAGCGCACGGGGGAGATGATTGCGCCTTCTTCCTTCAGTGCTTTCATTGCCTTATCAACTTCCTTGCGGTCAAGACCGGTGATTTCTGCGATTTTTCCTGCGTTTAGTGGTTCGCCTGCTGTGCGCATTGCTTCGAGTACCTTTTCTTTATTTTCCATAATTGTTTATTATTTAAGTGGTTAGTAATTTATTTTGCGTATCCTATAGGGTTATTCATGATTGGAATCTGCTTTTCGCCAAGACCAAGTAGCGCGCGGATTGCTTCCTCATCCATAGTGGCGCGTGGTACTGTCGCCAATCCCACGGACTGGCAGTATAGATTGATGTTTTCCGATACATTTCCCGCATCAACACATCCAAACATCCGTGCTTTTTCACCTTCCATCCCGAATTTCTCCAGGTCTATCACCATCACAAGTGATACCGGAGCATCAAGCACAAATTCCTGCATTCTCTCGCTTGTACCTGCCACTATTCGGCGGTGGTCGCCTTCAGCTTTAAACTCCAGTATATTTTCCGGTGCAATGTATTCATACACAGCCTTTTCTGTAAACACGAAAAGCCTGATTTCCTGGCGATTCATTGCCGAAGGTGCTGTGCGGTGCTCCGCATCGCGGCTCACTCCGTTAGCTGCCCAGCATACATTGCTGATTTCTTGGAGGGTCAGACTCTTTTCCTTGTCATAGTCGCGCACTGAGTGGCGAGTTTTCAGCGTTTCCACCATCGAGAGCGATTTCTGCTCTGTCTGCGGTGCCGGTAATTCTACGTTTTGCGCTGTTGCGCAAGATGTTAGGGCAATCATAATTGTAAATAGTAAATATTTCATCGCTTATAAAATTTGGTTATAAAATTAGTCGTCGGAATAGTGGCGAAGCACTCGGCGGTATGAATTGAAAATCTTGGACTTCGATACAAAACCTACATACTTTCCCTTGTCAACAACGGGGAGGTTCCATGCTCCTGTGTCATCAAAGATTTTCATCACTCGTTCCATAGACTCGTTTATCTCTATTTTTGCAGGCGGTGCGCTCATAAACCGGCGGACGTGCATCCTCTTATACAAGTCCGGGCGGAACATGATATTTCGTATTTCATCAAGCAGTACTATGCCTAACAGTGTCCCATTTTCATCTATCACGGGAAAGAGGTTTCGGTTGCTCTTGGATATTACGTCTACCATTTGCTTCAGGTTCATTTCCGGGCGTACTGCCATAAAGTCTTGCTCTATTACACTGTCCATCTTTAGCAGTGTAAGCACAGCACGGTCCTTGTGGTGCGTCAGTAGCTCGCCGCGCTGAGCAAGACGCATCGTGTAGATACTAAACGGCTCAAACAGCTTTATTGTTCCGTAAGAAATTGCTGATACTATCAGCAGTGGCAAAAACAAATCATACCCGCCCGTCATCTCTGCCGTGAGGAATATTGCCATCAGAGGTGCGTGCATTACGCCGCTCATAACTCCTGCCATACCCATAAGCGCAAAGTTCTTGACAGACAGAGGGTCGCCACCAGGCATGAGGATGTTCATCAGGAATGCAAAGAAAAAGCCTGTCATGCACCCGACATATAGCGATGGCGCAAAAGTACCTCCAACACCTCCGCCTCCGTTAGTGGCAGATGTGGCTAATGCCTTGAACAAAATAATACAACCGATAAACAGCAGGATAAACCAGTTATTTCCCCCATCTGACGAAAACAGCGAGTTTCCCACGATTGACGATGGAGCTCCTCCAAGAAGCTCGTTTATCGCTGAATACCCTTCACCGTATAGTGGCGGAAACAGGAAAATAAGCCCCGCAAGAATAACACCGCCTATCAGGCTACGCTTCCACTGTGTCGTAAGACGCTTCTTGAAAAAGTTCTCCATCATGTTCATCACTCGAGTGAAATACAGTGATACAAGTCCGCACGCCACGCCCAGTGCTATCACAAATGGTATGCGTTGCGTAACAAACGGCTCGCTCTGAACAAAGAAAAACTCCAAGTCATAGCCCGTAAAAATATATGCCAGCGTCGCTGCCGTCACAGAGGATATCAGCAGAGGCATCACCGACACCGTCGTCAGGTCAAGCATCAATACTTCTATCGTAAACAGCACACCTGCTATCGGCGCCTTGAAAATTCCTGCGATGCCAGCCGCTGCGCCGCAGCCTACGAGTATCATAAGGATTCGGGGCGACATTTTGAACAGCTGACCAAGATTACTGCCTATCGACGCTCCCGTCGCCACTATCGGTCCCTCAGCTCCTACCGACCCGCCAAACCCGATTGTCATTGCCGACGCAATTACAGATGAGTACATATTATGAGGCTTCAGGCGGCTCTTGTTCTGAGAAATTGAATACAGCACGCGCGTCACACCATGAGAAATGTTGTCCCTCACGAAAAATTTCACATACATCGTGGCAAGGATGATGCCGATAAACGGATATACAAGATACATGTAGTTTGCACCCGTTATCTCGATATGCGTCTGAAGGGTAGAGGAGATTAGGTGAATCAGAAGTTTCAGCAGCAGTGCCGCAAACCCTCCTAACAGACCCGTAAGGAATGCAAGGATTATGACAAACGACTTCTCCTTGATGTGCTTTTCGCGCCACAGGAGAAAACGCAGCCACAGGTCTGGCTTTTGTGCCTCTTCTTCACATTTTGCTGTCGCGGTATCTGTCATTTCCGTAAAATCTTTATTTGTCCACCTGTGCCAATCTTTATTACGCAAGA
>CALYOL010000234.1 GCA_945231345.1 uncultured Porphyromonadaceae bacterium | reverse complement strand
CGTTGCCGCCGAGTGCTTGCGTATAAGTATGCGTTTGGCGTGCATAAGGATAAGGTTGTGAATAAGTCTACACTGAATAGTGAAATCAATTCTGAGAAGGCAGCGGCAGTGTGCCAGTATGTAGCGAATGCGTGCATTACGCTTGCGAGAGACAATAAGGGTCTTGTGCCGGTGAAGAATGTTTCTCCAAAGAGCATTGCAGTGGTGGCAATAGGCGCGACGGGAAAGGAATTTAACGATATCTGCAAGAAGTATTCAGACGTAGATGTGTATAGCACTGCTTATCATACAAAAGCGCTGCAAAATTATTCATTGGTAATAGCTGCGGTGTATAAGCATAATCAAAGCGCGGCGCACCAGCTTGTAGCCCTAAAGTCGCTGCCAAACTTGGTGGAAGTGTTTTTTGTAAGTCCATACGACATGAAGGGGCTTAAGGGTGCGATACCTGAAGATGCAACCGTAATACTTGCGGGAGATGATACGCCGGAGTTGCGCAAAGCGGCTGCGCAAGCTGTATTTGGCGGCATAGAAGTGAATGGTCGTTGCCCTGCGAATATCGAGGGGCTTGTGAAGGCAGGAGATGGACTTGTAAGGCATAAAACGCGTCTTGGCTACACGTCAGCGGCTGCGGAGGGGCTTAATGCCAATATGGATTACCGCCTTGATTCGCTTATAAATCAGGCAATTAAAGACCGTGCGTTTCCAGGATGCCAGTTGCTTGTGGCAAAAAATGGAAATGTGATATATGATAAAGCCTTTGGCTATCAGTCGTTTGGCTCACAATATAAGGTGACTGAGAGTACGCTTTACGACCTCGCATCCGTGTCTAAGGCCACGGGAACCTTGCCTGGAGTGATGAAAGCGTACGACCAGGGGCTTTTTAGCCTTGATGAGCGTGCGAGCAAATATATTCCCGGTCTTGTGGGTACAAATAAGGAGGATGTAACGATACGCCAGCTTCTTTACCATGAGAGTGGAATACAGCCGAGCCTGAATATGTTTACGACGATGATGGACAGCACAACATATACCGGACAGCTGATAGCCGGCGAATGGAGCGAGGAAAATCCGATACTTATCCAAAAGGGGGCATACGGCAATGCTACGGCAAAGTTGCGCCGCGACATTACATCTCCGGTGAAGACGGATGAGCTAAATGTAGAGGCGGCAAAGGGACTCTATGTTGGCAAGATTACTTATGACACTATCATGAGCAGGATATATAATTCACCACTGCGCAAGAATAAAAGCTATGCTTACAGTTGCCTCAACTTCTGTCTGCTGATGGACCTGGAGCAACGCGTGACAGGTATAGCTCATGACAAGTGGATGTATGACAGCGTTTACTCCCGTCTTGGTTGCTATCGCACATGTTATCAGCCGTTAAAACGATTTAAGGCTACAGAAATAGCGTCTACGGAAAAGGATACATACCTGCGCAAACAGACACTTTGCGGCTATGTTCATGATGAGCTTGCAAACTTCTCCGGCGGAGTACAGGGTAATGCCGGATTATTCTCAAATGCCGGTGACCTGGCAAAGCTATGCCAGATGTGGCTGAATGGAGGTTTCTATGGTGGTGAGGAAATAATGTCTCCGGCTACTGTAAGACTTTTTACAACTGAAAAGAGCCCTACTTGTCGTCGCGGACTTGGATTTGACAAGCCGGACAAGACAAATGATGACTATTCTCCAACGTGTTCGGAGGCGACTGCTGCAACATTCGGCCATCTTGGCTTTACCGGGACAGTTTTCTGGGTGGACCCGGATAATGACTTGATATTTATTTTCCTATGTAACCGCGTAAATCCAACTCGCGACAATGATGCATTTAATAATGCGAATATTCGTCCTGAGCTTTTCTCAATAGTTTATCAATCAATGAAATAACGGATATACAAATCAATGAAGAGGTTCCTAATGAGAGCACCGGCATGGACGTATACCATAATCGTGACCGGTGTGATAATCTACCTTACTCTGTTTCCACACCCGCTGCCGGATAATGATATACGGTGGTGGGAGCACTCGGATAAGCTGGTGCATGCGCTGATGTTTGGTGGATTTGTAGGAGCCTTTACATACGATAGTATCCGTAATAATGGTATGCAGCTATTGCCTGTGCGTAAAGTTCTGATAATAGGAATAGTTGCGACGCTGTTTGGTGGGGCTATAGAGGTTATTCAGGAAATGATGAAAATAGGCAGGACCGGGGATTTATACGATTTGCTTGCGGATTTTGTGGGGATATTGTTTTTCTCCCTTGTCTCGCAGTGGATTGTAAAGCGCTGGTTTATTCCGAAGAGTTAATAGCTTGTCAAAATGGTAACAAAACGGGGTTAAAAGGCATTTTGTTGCACACTTTGGCATAAATGTGAAAAATTATTAGTAACTTTGCAGATATTTTGTACTCAAAGGTAATTATATCATGCAATTTACAGCAGCACAAATAGCGGCGATAACCGGAGGTCAGGTTGAAGGCGACCCAATGGCAACGGTATCCACAATCGCGAAGATAGAAGAAGGCAAGCCGGGAGCGATATCGTTTCTGGCAAACCCTAAATATACACACCATATATACACAACACAGTCATCAATTGTATTGGTAAAGCGCGATTTTGTAGCGGAACAGCCAGTACAGGCGACACTGATACGAGTAGAAGACCCATACGCAACGGTTGCACAACTGCTGGAGATGGTATCCAAGATGATGGAACCAAAGCACATAGGCGTTGAGCAGCCGTCTTTTATTTCAGAAGGCGTAGATGTAGACGGAGAATCATACGTTGGCGCATTTGCCTATATCGGCAAGGG
>CALYOL010000233.1 GCA_945231345.1 uncultured Porphyromonadaceae bacterium | reverse complement strand
GGATATAGCGACGAGACAAAATGGCTGGGCGAGATATTCGCGATGGAGGTGGCGAAGAAAAATCAGACGTTGCTTGCTGTGAAGGGGAACAATTATGGCATATCACTGAATGAAAACCTTGCGTTTGGCGACGGTCAAATGAATTTTGGCACACCCTTTTATGGCATCTTCTCCACAACACCACTCGGCACAGCCGGGATAGCAGACAATCGCTATTATTTATCAACTTCAGCCGGAGGGTCTGTGAGCAACATATTAAAAATATCAGACAGCAAGCAGCTGAATGTTGTTGCAGACTATAAATACGATAATGACAGCTATGATAACGCGACAGTGTCGAAATATTATGTTTCAGGCGCAGAGCCGGTGACGATAACAGAGGAGGGGCATTCCCGGCTAAAGACGTCAGAGGCGAGTGCGACGGTCAAATATGAGAATAATTCGTCGAGCCTTTATGTAGGCGAGAGCTTTCAGTTTAACGCAAAGTTTACGGATAATGAATATAAAGTGCGCAGCGGCAGAAATGTGGATGAAGGTCTTGTGTGCAAGGAGTATTGCTTTGGAAACCGTTTTAGCATAAATGGGAAAGTTGGCAGGCGTGTTCTTCAGCTAAATTCAGAAATCACGGTTTCAAATCTGCCGGTAAACTATATAAAGGCAAATTCAGACGATGGAGCACTGAGCCTGTTGCAAAGGGCAAAGTCTTTTACAATTTACACGCGTCACAACAGCGGGATTTCGTGGCAGCCGACGAGTGTTACAGATTTCGGTGTGAAACTTGCGGTGGCAACGTCTTACGACAAGCTGGAGTCAGGAATGGATGAGACGTATGTGGCGGGCAATGACATCTATGGCTATAAGATACGCAGCACAGTCACACCGTATGTACAGCTGAAGTTTGAGAAGTTTCGCATGAACTTTTCGGTACCGGTGGAGATGCATAATATGCGATATACCGACAGGGAGGAGGGGAATAGGTATTCGTATAATGAGCCGGTGTTGAACTGCAGGCTGGATATGCGTTATGCATTTCGCAGTAATAGGCAGCTGACACTCTCAGCATCGACAATGAAAGACGTTGGCGATATACGCGATTTTGTGTTAAATCCGATATACACGTCATACCGCGACTATACGACGATGGGTTCCGGCGTGATGAATGAGCGGAGGTCTTATAGTGTAGTATCCACATATTCATACCGCAACGTGATTTCCGGGCTGTTTTTCAATACAATGGCTCTCTATCGCCACAGCCGCAGAACGAAACTGATAGGGTCAGTAGTAAGCGCAAATGCTAATTCGACAGAGGTTTCGGCGACGAAAAACAGTGCAGACATAGTGGAGGCGAATATGCAGGGTAAAAAGTCGGTGTATGACTGGCGAACAACTTTTGGCATTGACGGCTATTACAGTTTTCTGTCGCAGAAGACGATGCGCCAGGGTACGATGTATGGCATAAAGTCGCATCTAATCACAGCTAAGGGTCATGCGGACTATGAGATAATCCGCCAAAAGCTGATTTTCACGGTTTCCGGTGTCTATACATACAGTATCCAAAATATATCGCTGTCTAAGGGCACGAACAATCTGTCTAATTACAACATATGGGGCAGGGTGTCTTATAATCCGCTAAGTTTTTGGGAAATATATGTACGCAGCGACTATTCGGTCAATCAGCTTGATGAAAAGACTTATCAGCGGGATTTATTCCTTGATGCGGGCAGCAAATTTACGGCAAAACGGTTTGAGATAGAGTTGATGGTGAGAAATATCACAAACAGGCGGCAATATGTTGTGACCCGCTTTCTTGATGCTGATGTGTTTTCATATTGTTTTGATATGCGACCGATTTCAGCACTGGTGACGCTGCGGTATTCGATGTAGAGAATAGTGAATAGAGGGTGGAAAATAATTTTGCTGAGTAAAAAAAAAGAATTATCTTTGCAGAATAGAGAAAAAAGGAAAATAATGAAGCATTATTTAGTAACCGGCGGAGCGGGTTTTATCGGCTCGAATTTTGTGAAATACTTGCTGGAGAAGTATGGCGAGGACGTAAAAATCACCATATTGGACAGCCTTACCTACGCCGGAAATCTATTGACAATAAAGGAAGATATAGAGAGGCCGAATGTGACGTTTGTCAAGGGCGATATACGCGATGCAGAGCTTGTAAACAAGCTGTTGTGTGAGTCGGATGCAGACTATATCGTGAATTTTGCAGCAGAAAGCCATGTGGACAGAAGCATAACGGGCCCGAGGGTATTTGTGGAGACGAATGTTCTTGGGACTCAGACGCTTCTTGACGCTGCGCGCCGAGCATGGGCAAATGGCGATGGCTTTAAGGCGGGAAAGAAATATCTGCAAATAAGCACAGATGAGGTTTATGGTGCTCTGGAAATAGATTATCCGGAGTCTGCGCCGCTTGTCCCGACTGGTGCAGCAAGCATAGTGACAAAAAACCGAGAAAAGATAGTGAAGTATGGAGACGGCTTTTTCACGGAGGATTGTCCGCTGAGCCCCCGGTCGCCCTATTCCGCATCAAAGGCGTCGGCAGATATGCTTGTATTGGCGTATCATGAGACATACGGTCTGCCGGTGAATATCACTCGCTGCAGCAATAATTATGGACCTTATCATTTTCCGGAGAAGCTTATCCCGCTATTAATCAATAATATACTAAATGGCAAGAAATTGCCGGTGTATGGCAAGGGAATAAATGTGCGCGACTGGCTATATGTGACAGACCATGCCCGTGCGATAGACCTTGTGCTGCGGAATGCTCCGGTAGGCGAGGTCTATAATGTGGGCGGATTTAATGAGATGCGGAATAT
>CALYOL010000232.1 GCA_945231345.1 uncultured Porphyromonadaceae bacterium | reverse complement strand
ATCGTATGAAAAATGCGTATAAGGGTAGGGTTCCGCTTGAGGTGGCTGCCGGTACGGGGCATAATTGGCTGGAAGCGCATTGATGTTTTTTTAGAGTAGAGGCGGACGTGACACGTCACGTCCCTACGATAATGTGGTGGAAATCAAGGAAATAGAAAAGCGGCGTAAACTGTGGAAGTTTTCGCCGCTTATTATTGAGTTGGGAATGATGTTATTTAGAGGTGTATGAAGCAACGAGGTTAGCGAGGTGCTTAACTTTGATGCCGTAGTTGAAGTTTTGTGTAACGTCAAGTCCTGCGAAGTTTACAGCGACGAGAGTTCCAAATTCGTCAACGACAGGGCTACCGCTTGAGCCGTGGAGTGTAGGGATAGAGTACATAATCTTCACGCCGTCGGTGTTTTGTGTGATAGCACCTTCAGTAACCTGTGGCTTGAGTCCGCCTTCAGTGATGGCGAGACTTGGTCCGAGGTTGTATCCGATGAGGAATAATTTAGTTCCCACAGGGGTTTCGGGTTCTTCAGCGCCGTCGTAATAAGGTATTTCAAAGTAAACACGGTCTTCGGGAGTTTTTTTGCTCTTGAGCTGAATAATAGCGACGTCGTGTTCTTGGTCGTCGAGAAGGTTAACGCAAGGGATGAAGTCGTCATAATTAGTGACATGAGTGTCGGAGTAAGCGACACTGATTTCGTTGTGGATGTAAACTTCATAATCAGAGCCTTGCACGTCGTGAACCATATTTATAGCTTTTTGAGTCTTGTCTCGTTCTTCAGAGAGTTCTTGTAGCTTAGCCTTGTAATCGTTAATATCGCTGTAGTTATTAGAGTCAAGGATTGCGCTCTGTAGTAGTGCGATAGCGTCGCTAAGTTCGCTAACTTCGCTCTGCCACTGGTCGGCAAGAGTACGGAACATAGAAGAGATGTTGTTTCTGACCTGCTTAGTGTCAACAGCAGGGTTAGCGACGTGAGAGTTAGTGGCAATCCATCCGTCGTCGCTGATGAAGAAGCCAGTTCCCCAGCTAATCATTTGCTGAATTTCCGCGGCGTCAAAAGTAGCGCCAACGAGGTCACCTTCATCGTTGATGTCGCTGAAGTATATAGGCTCGAAATTAGAGAATTTAATTTCGTAGTAATAGACGTTTTTGATAAGAACTACGCCAGAAGAGAAAGTGGCGTCAACGTCAGCAGCCGTCATCGCAACTTGCTGATTTCCGCCACAGCTGCTCATGATGAGAGCCAGTGCAAATAATGCGAAAAGTTTTATAGATTTCATATAAATGGGTTGTATTTGGTTTATGGTGCAAATTTACAAATTTTTAGTTATTAGTAGAAAAGATTAAGGAATTTTTTTTTACAAAGTGAGTTACAAACACAATAAAAAGGGGAAAAATGAGTTAATATATCAGTATAGTGTAATCAAAACAAAGAAAAGATGCTAAGAAAAATTTATATATCGGCTCTTCTGGTTGTTGTAG
Organism: uncultured Porphyromonadaceae bacterium; assembly: GCA_945231345.1. Classification (GTDB taxonomy): domain Bacteria; phylum Bacteroidota; class Bacteroidia; order Bacteroidales; family Muribaculaceae; genus CAJUPY01. Next base: position 1,380 of record CALYOL010000232.1, on the reverse strand, counting down.
CAGTATGTTGCGCACGGGCGGAGGAATCAGTAAAAAATGAGTTTAATCCAATAACGACGGGTGTAACGTCGCTGAGTATAGCTCCGGATGCGCGCGGAGCGTCAATGGGCGATATAGGAGCAGCGACGGAGCCGGATGTCAATTCACAGTATTGGAATCCATCGAAGTATGCGTTTGCGTATAGCCAGGGTGCAGTAGGAATAAGCTACACGCCGTGGTTGCGCAAACTGGTGAATGACATATTCCTCGGTAATGTGGCTGCATATTGGAAGCTTGGCGACCAGGATAATCAGGCGGTGAGTGCATCGTTGCGCTATTTTTCCCTTGGCGAGGTAAATACGAGCGGTCAGGGCAGTACTGTGGGTCAGTCGCTAAATCCATACGAGATGGCTGTAGACCTTGGTTATAGCCGAAAGTTGTCGGAGAAATTTGCGATGGGTGTAGTATTCCGCTATATATTTTCCGACCTTGGTTTCAGTGATTCTTATGCAGGAGACCAGACTAAGGGAGCGTCAGCGTTTGCAGCGGATATATCAGGATATTTCACGACATATCCCATCATAGGCCGCAGCGAGTGCCAATGGTCGTGGGGCTGGAATATATCAAATATCGGTACAAAGGTGTCGTATAACAATGGCGAGGACCCTGCGTTTTTGCCTACGAACCTGCGCCTTGGAACATCGTTTACATTCCCTCTTGCAGACTATCATAACCTGTCGCTGAACCTTGACTTTAACAAACTGCTTGTGCCAGCTCGTCCTCGCGAGAGTGATTATGCAGATACTCCGGAAGGACAGGTGGAATACCTGAATGCTCTGGAAGACTGGGAGAATATGTCTCCAATTACCGGTATTTTCAAGTCGTTTAGCGATGCGCCGGGCGGAGCGAAAGAGGAGCTGCGCGAGATAAACTACTCAATAGGAGCGGAATATTCCTATAATCAGCAATTTTTCTTGCGTGCAGGATATTATCACGAGAGTGAATTTAAGGGCAATCGCCAGTATTTCGGGTTGGGTGCCGGCTTCTCTCTGAATGTTGTGCGCCTTGACGCATCGTACATGATGGCAACGGCTCAGACATCACCCTTGGACCAGACGCTGCGCTTCACGTTGACGTTTGATATGGATGGTCTGAAGGAAATAATCGGCAAAAAACGCTAATAATCGCATAAATGATACGCATAGGCAACGGATTTGATGTCCACAAGCTGGTGGAGGGTCGCGACTGTATAGTATGCGGGGTGAAAATCCCGTATGAGCGCGGTCTTCTCGGTCACAGCGATGCAGATGTGGCGCTTCATGCCCTGTGTGATGCACTTCTTGGTGCAGCGGCTGTCTCTTATACACATCTGACGCTGCCGACGAGCTTACGCGTGTAGAT
>CALYOL010000231.1 GCA_945231345.1 uncultured Porphyromonadaceae bacterium | reverse complement strand
GGCGCAAACGATGGAGCAAGCGGTGTGGCTGTTCTCCTCGAGATTGCAAGGCTTTTAGGCAGCCAAATGCCTGAAAACATTGGCATTGACATCCTATTCGTTGATGCTGAAGACTCCGGCGCTTCCGGCGACGACTCCTCTTGGTGTCTTGGGACTCAGCTGTGGGTAAAATCTATGCCTTACACCGCTGTAAATACGCCCAAATACGCCATTTTGCTGGACATGGTAGGCGGCAGAAACGCCAAATTCCACCGCGAATACCTGTCTGACTACTACGCCCGCTCTGTCGTAGACCGAGTATGGTCTATCGCATCTTCCTCCGGATATGCCACTCGCTTCATAAACGCCACAGGAGGCGCGATTACCGACGACCACGTCATAATCAACAGCGCAGGCATTCCCGCTATCGACATCATCGAAAACAAGAACAACGAAACAGGCAGTTTTAACCCTACTTGGCACACACTTGACGACAATGTCAGAAACATCGACATTAACACACTCAAAGCCGTAGGACAAGTAGTGGCAAACTGCATTTATAATCATAAATAAAATTCCAACTATGACAATAGACGAAACTCAACAAGAAATAATCGATGAATTTACAGACATTGAGGACTGGATGGACCGATATGCCTACATCATCGACCTCGGAAACGCTCTCCCAGCCATTGATGAAAAATACCGCACTCCGGAACACATCATCGAGGGCTGTCAGAGCAGAGTCTGGCTGAATGCAGAACTCGAAGACGGCAAAATCATCTTCACAGCAGACTCCGACGCAATAATCGTAAAGGGCATCATCTCTCTCCTGATTAAAGTCCTCTCAGGACACACTCCCGACGAAATACTTGCCTCGGACCTCCATTTCATTCAGGCAATCGGGCTCGCAGAGCACCTCTCCCCCACCCGCTCAAACGGACTCGCCGCCATGGTTAAGCAGATGAGAATGTACGCACTCGCATACAAGGCCAAATCCGCATAGCCACATTTCTCAATTCTCATAATTCCGAAATTATTATTAACCCCAAATAAAACACAAAGACACTATGTTACAATCTCTTACAGACTTTTGGAACTCAAATCAGACCCTTGCCATACTCATCGGGATTCTGATTATAGTAGTGCCATTGCTCGTTTTCTACGTAGTAAAAGCACTAAAAGAACATCCTAAAGGCCTCATTCCCGCCGCACTCGCAAACATGGGAGAGCGTTTCGGATACTACATTATGAACGCCGTACTCCTCCTCTTCCTCTGCTCTAAGTTCGGCATCAGCGACGACGCCGCAGGCTGGATTTACGCCGTATTTTACTTCCTGATTTACGTCCTCAGCCTCCCGGGCGGCATGATTGCAGACAGAACTCAAAAATACAAGACCACTATCGTATCAGGACTCGTTGTAATGGCTATCGGATACGGACTCCTTTCAATACCCGTATTTGGCAGCGCCAATGGCGGAATATCATGGATTCTCGTCTTCACTTGCTTCTCTCTCCTCCTCATCGCTTTCGGTAACGGACTTTTCAAAGGTAACCTACAGGCTATCGTAGGACAAATGTACGACAACTTTGAGGCTGAAGCCGCTAAAAAAGGCGAAGAAGAACTTAAAAAAGCCAAATCAAAACGTGACCCCGGCTTCCAGATATTCTACGTATTTATCAACATCGGCGGTGTGATTGCTCCTTTCGTAGCGCCACTTCTCCGCGAATTTTGGCTCAAAGCTCACAACCTCGCTTATAACTCCGACCTCCCGCGCCTCTGTCACAAATTCATCGAGCAAAAACTCGTTGACGACGACACCGCAAACCTCAACGCACTCGCTGAAAAAGTAGGACACACAGGAGCCGTTGACGGAACATTCTGCCAAAACTATCTCGAAATCTTCAACACAGGCGTTCACTTCTCATTCATCGCATCTGTTGTGGCTATGCTAATCTCTCTCGCCATCTTCGCAGCTGTAATGAAACGACTCCCGGACCCTGCAAAGAAAGAAAAAGCAGCTGTAAAAGCCTCATCACAAGAAATTCAAAACGACGCAACAGAAATAAAGCAGCGAATGTACGCACTTTACGCAGTGCTCGGAATCGCAGTATTCTTCTGGTTCTCATTCCACCAAAACGGACAATCCCTCTCCGTCTTCGCCCGCGACTTCGTGGCAACAGACGCAATTCCGCCTGAAATCTGGCAATGCATAAACCCATTCTTCGTAATCGTCCTCACACCGATTATCATGGTCGTATTCTCATTCCTCGCCGCAAGAGGAAAGGCAATTTCCACCCCACGCAAGATAGCATTCGGTATGTTCGTCACAGCATGCGCATACATCTTCCTTGCAATCATCGCAATTGCACAAAACTACCCTTCAGGCGAAGAATTCAAAGGACTTGCCGAGGCTGCAAAAATGGCTATGAAATCAAGCCCGTATGTACTCATCGTAACATACTTCTTCCTCACCGTGGCAGAGCTGTTCATCTCACCACTTGGACTTTCATTTGTATCCAAAGTAGCACCGCAGCACCTCCAGGGCATCTGCCAAGGCTTGTGGCTCACCGCAACCGCCATCGGAAACCTATTCATCGCACTCGGCGTCACAATGCTCAACAGCTTCCCAAGCCAGTGGATGACATGGGCTGTTTTCGCAGGATTCTGCCTAATCTCAATGACAATCATGCTGTCTATGGTGAAATGGCTTGAAAAAGTCACTAAATAAATCACCTCACACTGCATTAATAACCTTATGGGCGAAATCTTCACGATTTCGCCCATTTTTTTAACATCAAAAAGTTGCATAATAAGTTTAAACACATAAAAAACATAATTCACCACACAATACACCAACACCTAAAATACCGCCATATATGTTATAAAACATATCGAAAAAATTTGCTACATCATAAAAACTCGTTAAATTTG
>CALYOL010000230.1 GCA_945231345.1 uncultured Porphyromonadaceae bacterium | reverse complement strand
TGGGCATTATTAACCCATTTGCAAAGCCACAGAAAAAGTCAAAGACTAAAGCTGCTGCAAAAAAGACTGCTAAAAAATCATCAAATAGCAAGGTCGCATCTAAAAAAAGTAAAGTAAAAAGACGTTAACAGTATTTATCATATGTTTTTATTATGCAAATAGGAATATAATTGCTATCTTTGCATAACAATTAAAGAATATAAACAGAATTTGTAATGAAAGCATGTTTTATGGGCTTAGGTTACATCGGATTGCCAACTGCAATCATTGCCGCTAAACACGGAAATGTAGATGTAACTGGAGTTGATATCAATAGCAAAGTAGTTGAGATGACGAATCAAGGACATCTCCACATCATAGAACCGGGCATGGAAGAAATGCTGCAAGATGTTGTCAAATCAGGCAAACTCCATGCATCTACAACGCCGGAAGTTAGCGACGCATATTTCATAGTTGTACCCACTCCGTTCAAGGGAGAACACCAGCCGGACATCTCATACGTTGAAGCAGCAACAAGAGCTGTTATCCCTTTCTTAAAAGAAGGTGACCTATATGTTATAGAATCAACTTCACCTGTAGGGACTACTGAGATTATGAAAGACATAATCTTCAACGAGCGCCCTGAGCTCAAAGATAAAATATTCATAGCATATTGCCCAGAGCGCGTACTTCCGGGCAACGTTATTTATGAGCTGGTACATAATGACCGTGTAATCGGTGGCATTAACGAGGAATCTACAAAAAAAGCCATTGAATTCTACTCTCAATTCGTAAAGGGCACCTTGCATCCTACTAACGCTCGCACTGCAGAAATGTGCAAACTCACTGAAAACTCTTCTCGTGATGTACAAATCGCTTTCGCCAATGAGCTTTCACTCATATGTGACAAAGCTGGTATTAATGTTTGGGAACTCATCAATCTCGCAAACAAACATCCTCGCGTAAACATACTTCAGCCCGGATGTGGTGTTGGTGGGCACTGCATAGCAGTAGACCCTTATTTTATCACTGCTCAATTTCCACAGCAGGCTAAAATCATTGCGGAAGCGCGTGAGATAAACAATTATAAGGCCCTTTGGTGTGTTGAAAAAGTAAAGAATGCCATTCTTGAATTTGAGCTTAAAAATAAACGCAAACCTGTAGTGGCTATGATGGGACTCGCTTTCAAGCCAAACATTGATGACCTACGCGAATCTCCAGCTAAACAGATAGCAACAGCAGTTTACGATAACTTTAAGGACTATGAGATACTTATTGTAGAGCCTAACATTGCCTCTCACGACAAGTTTTCACTTACTTCTTGCGATGAAGCATACAGTAAAGCAGACGTCGTTGCATTCCTGACAGCCCATACACCATTCAAAGAACTTGAGTGGGACAATAACAAAGTAATCCTGGATTTCTGTGGCATTTTCCGCCGTTAATATCGATTATGGAAAGAGAACACCGCAAAATTAACGGAATTCGAACATACACATTCTCTTCTTGGGAGGACATACTCAACCATTTAGAGAAGAACCCTTCAATATATGTAGCTATCAATGCAGAAAAAATTGTTTCCGCATCAGAAAAGCTAAAAGCCCTAATAAATCGCAATACAGGCTACTGCGACGGTTTCGGTGCTGTAAAAGTACTCCGAAGAAAAGGGCTTAAAGATACCGTAAGACTTCCAGGATGTGAACTGTGGCTTCAAATCATAAATCGTCATCACTCCGACTGGAAATTTTACATTATCGGGGCAAGTTCATCAACCCACGAACAAACTATAAACAAACTAATAACCGAGTTTCCTGACATCAAAATAGTGGGTCACCGTGATGGATTCATAAAAACCGATGAAGACAAAGCAGCGCTTATTGCAGATATTAAAACAAAGCAACCAGATGCGGTTTTCGTTGCCATGGGTACACCTAAACAAGAGTTTCTAATGGAAGACATGAAAGAAGTATGCCCCGGTGCAGTGTATGTTGGTCTCGGTGGAAGTTACGACGTTTATACAGGAAACGTAAAACGCGCGCCTAAAATATGGCAAAAAATGGGAATTGAGTTTATGTATCGTTTCATCAAGAACCCATCGCGTTGGCGTCGCCAATTTAACTATGCCATTTTTTCATATCGCTATTTATTAAACAATTTATAATCGCCTTGGACACTAAACGCATTATGCTAATCTTCGGGACGCGTCCTGAAGCCATCAAAATGGCGCCACTCGTTAAGGCGCTCCAAAATGACAATCGTTTTGAGACTATAGTTGCAGTTACCGGACAGCACAGGCAAATGCTGGACCAAGTACTTCAACTTTTTGACATTAAGCCCCAATACGACCTTAATATCATGAAGCAGGGGCAAGATCTCTATGATGTCACTTCTCGCATCCTCACAGGTATGCGAGACATATTGAAAGAGGCTAAACCAGACCTTGTTCTCGTTCATGGCGACACTTCTACATCTACAGCAGCTGCACTCAGTGCTTTCTACGCACAGATACCGGTAGGACATGTGGAAGCCGGACTTAGAACTTACGACATTTACTCTCCATGGCCAGAAGAAATGAACAGACAGATTACTGGACGTATTGCAACACTTCATTTCTCCCCAACATCACGTTCACATGATAACTTGACCGCAGAAGGCGTAAAAGAAGAACAGATTGCAGTGACTGGCAACACTGTTATTGATGCTCTTAAGACTGTCGTGAGTAAGATTGAGAAAGACTCTGCACTTGAAGAACAGCTTCGCGCTTTTGTCACTGAAGCCGGTTATGACATTTCTCGGCTTGATTATAATCGAAAGCTCGTGCTCATCACCGGACATAGACGCGAAAACTTTGGCGAGGGATTTCAAAACATCTGTGGTGCCATCAAAGACCTTGCGCAGAAATACCCTAACACCGACTTCTTATACCCAATGCACCTAAACCCGAATGTTCGCAAACCCATTG
>CALYOL010000229.1 GCA_945231345.1 uncultured Porphyromonadaceae bacterium | reverse complement strand
CCGCTCTCCTCTTTACACCACTCGCTTCGACGAAATACTAATCATAAAATAGTCCCAATCCCTCTCTAAACCACAGAATTTCGACATCCTAAATCCTCATCATTCTATATTAAAATCACTAAGACTGAATATTTCATCCTTTGCTATCTTTTTGACACCTTTTCCATCAGAGTTGTATGCATCTGGCTGCCATGTTCTGACATGGATTTGGGGACTGTCCTCATTGCGGAAATCCCATAGCAAAAACAGGTAGCCATCATCGTGATAATAGTCCGCACTCCACCCCTGGTGTAGCGTCACACCATAAAAATCATGGTTGGTCGGGTGACGTATCACCTCTATTTCATCAAACGTCACGCGAAGGCGTTTATTTGTTGAGAATATCCGCCTCAGCTTTGCCATATACTGCACCTTGTTCTGTTTCAGATATTCTACCTTGTCCGGCAAGGGTATCCCATCTTTTGTTCTGCGTATCACCTTTCCTGTTATGATTAGCGCATCATCCGAATATACCTGCTCAAGAAAGTTTAAATCCTTCTGATTATACGCTGTGCGAAACTGCTCTACATAGTCAAGTATCAGCTGCCTTCTTCGCAAGTCTGTTATCTCCTTGTTTTCCCTTACTACGTTCATATACAGGTTCATGCTTATGGATATGTAAAAAGACTCCATATTGCCCTGCTTGTCAAAGCTAACAACCGCTTCCTGATACTCATCATCCTTGTCTATCTCATTCTCATCTTTCGGCTTCAGCAATATTGGGATATTACGCACTTGATACCCCGAACCTGTCTTGACGCAATGCTCTACTATCTCGCTATCCATACTCACAAAAGGAGAATTTTCCCACAATGCCTCAAGTCCGCTCTGTGCCATTGATGAAATGCCTAATGACCGGCAGTTCAAGGCTCTATTCTGCTCAAATGCGGCATTCGCCTCTGTCAGTATTGCCGACACAGTGCGCTCCATCTTGCTCTTTATGGCGTCATTGTATATTCCGTCTGTAATTTTCACCGTCACTCGCTCTGACGCACTCATCCACGCCATAGAGAGTCCTAATACTGCTGTTATTATCTTTCTTATCATACGTCTTTTTTTTCGTTTATTTTTTAATCCAAATGGCACCACAGCCTTTATAATTGCTTATTTCATCTTTTTCACCCGTAGCAAGATTTATAATACTGTTGCTTTTACGTTTCAGGCACGCAGGTATTTCGCCTTTGCGGTTATATACAAATATGTATATGCTTCCATTTACGGGCATCGTCGCATATTTCCCGTATTCGGAAATATCGCCCGTCGACGTTCCCTGCTTCACATAGTTCTGCAACGATTCAAACGTCTTCACATTGAGCATCGCCATCTCTTCTTTGCTCGGCTTATACTTTTCTACAATTTCTCCATACTGGATTACTGAGTCTGTCGGCACGTTTGCTTTCCCGCTGTCTGTTCCGTCTTTATGGAAATCAACTAATACCACATCATCATTTTTGTCATATAGCATTATGTCCGATTTCTTAACATACGCAAACACTCGATAAATATTTCCCCTGCGTGTCTCTATATTGCTTACGTTTTTCTGAGACTTAGCGATATATCCCGCTATGTCAGTCGCATTTACCTCGTTGAGCCATTGCTCTATCTCCAGTATCAAGAGGTCTTGAGCATTCGATGCAGCTTCTTCTGCACTTTTATACGACATACCCGTCGCATAGATACAGTCTGTATTGCTCTTTATTGCATTTATCCGCTCCATCTCATTTTGAGCCGCCATTTTTGGCACAACCGCCAAAACCGACAATATCGCTATCAATAATTTTCTCATATTCATCGTTCAAAGTCTATTTGTTTTTTCTCTCGTTCCACATACTTTTGATACAGGTCTTTCACATTTTGTGTTGGTATATACGCATTTACCTTCGCTTTAATCTTAACATCTCTATTGCTCACAAAGTCTGACGGTATCACCAGATAAAACATATGATTAAATCCTAAATCCTCGCTCTCCGCTATCAATAGTGCCTTCAGTCCGTCTTCACGTTCCTCTTCTATACTCATATATGTTTCCAGACGCATCCTCCGGCAATAATTCAGCCATTCGCAAAGCGTGATTGTATACGTTTCCTTTTTATACCCATATAGAGACTGCTCTACCCTTATCTTATACCCCTCCACGTCACTTATCGCTCCCAAAAACAAGTTTATGGCTGAGTGCCACTTGTCTTTTTCTGTGAATATCGGTACATAACCGCTTACACTGTCATTATAATAATACTTTGCATTATTCAGGCTCTCAAGATAGTAATTTTTCACATCCTTGCTCCTGTATACTATGCTGTCCAATTGCTCTATATTCTGCTCATCAGGCAATTCCGCTTTATATTCCGTGCTGTCTTTAAGTGCGTTCTTAAATTCTTTTTCTATCTCCGCTTTCGGCTTGCCGAGTATCAGTTCAAAATCCATCGGAAACGCAACCCTTAGCACTTCACTGTCAAGGCTGTCATACCACGCAACTTCATAATACTTTGCCGCCGATTTCTTCAGCTCAAATTTCATTCCTGCATTTATTTTCGCCACATCACTCGTTTCTCCGCTTATAAAATAAAACTTATCATCGCTCATTTTCTGCTCCACAAAGTCACCCTTCCGCTCAAGGCTGTCTACCTCATATAGGTAACGCTCTAAAAAGTCATAAACCACACTTGGATAGTCTGTCTTTACCTGCTCGGAAAACAGCTCATAACCTTTCGATTCTGCATTTATTGCAGAAATCAAGCTGAATACCGTTAGTATAACTGATAGTAATCTTCGCATCACTGTCTCACTTTGACTCATACGCATCCTCTGCTACGCCAAAAAACAGAGAACCTATCAGATTGCCTTCTGAATCATAATGCTTGCCATGCACCACAAAACCATTATGAAACTCACCTACTATATAGTCTCCCGCATTCGCTATGCGTCCCTTCGTGTCATAT
>CALYOL010000228.1 GCA_945231345.1 uncultured Porphyromonadaceae bacterium | reverse complement strand
TACGAGAGGTAGAGAGGTCGCGTGGGCTCGGAGATGTGTATAAGAGACAGGTGTGGAGCTGTTATTGGGGTGGCGATACGCTGATGGACCTCTCTACTGGCGACAACATCCACGAGACTCGTGAATGGATTATCCGCAACTGCCCTGTGCCGGTGGGTACTGTGCCAATTTATCAGGCACTCGAAAAGGTTAATGGCGACGTAAAAAAGCTGACATGGGAAATTTACCGCGACACTCTTATCGAACAGTGCGAACAGGGTGTAGACTATTTCACTATCCATGCCGGCGTGCTCAAAGAGCATGCAGAACTGGTTGGCAGCAGACTTACCGGATGCGTCTCTCGCGGCGGCTCTATCATGACGCAGTGGTGCGTTTTACACAATCAGGAAAGTTTCCTTTACACCCATTTTGACGAAATATGTGAAATTCTAAATAAGTATGACGTTGCCGTTTCCCTCGGCGACGGTATGCGACCGGGCTCTACTCACGACGCCAACGACCGCTGCCAGTTCCTGGAGCTTGACGTACTTGGTGAACTCACAGAAATTGCTTGGAAACACGATGTGCAAGTACTTATTGAAGGCCCCGGACATGTGCCTATGCACAAAATCGGTGAAAATATGGAGCGACAGAAATCCGCATGCCACGAGGCTCCTTTTTACACTCTCGGCCCACTCACTACTGACATTGCTCCTGCTTACGACCATATCACTTCCGCTATCGGCGCCGCTATAATTGCTTCGCTCGGCACCGCTATGATATGCTACGTTACACCTAAAGAACATCTCTCATTACCTACTCTTGAGGACGTGCGTGAAGGCGTGATTGCTTACAAGATTGCTGCACATGCCGCTGACCTGGCTAAGCAGTTCCCCGGTGCTAATGTCCGCGACAATGCTCTCAGCAAGGCTCGATATGAATTCCGATGGAAAGACCAATTCAACCTCTCACTCGACCCTGAACGTGCTCGCACTTACTATGTAGAATCTCGCCGAAATGCACCGGATGCCGACGACAAATTCTGTACCATGTGCGGACCGAACTTCTGCGCTATGCGTATTTCACAGAATATCTCAGACGAATGTTGTAACAAGTAAAAATGGACGAAGATAGACTGAAATTCCCTTGGGGACACGGCTTTGCCGACGTGATAAGCCAATACTCTTGGGAAGAAACTGAAAAATCTATATATGGCTGCACTGCTGATGACGTCAAGCGCGTCATCAGCAAGGCGCACCGAAATGTGCAGCAGCTGACGCCGGAAGATTTTATGGCTCTCGTTTCACCCGCTGCAGAAAATTTCCTCGAAGAAATGGCTGTACTTAGCCGTAGGTTTACACAGGAGCGTTTTGGAAAGACTATTTCCATGTATATCCCTATGTATGTCTCAAACGCCTGCTCAAACCTATGCGTTTATTGCGGTTTTAACCACAACAACCCTTTTACGCGTACTATCCTGACTATGGAACAGGTGAAGGCTGAGTGTGAGGCTATAAAAAAGCTGGGACCTTTTGAGAACCTCCTTATCGTGAGCGGCGAATTTCCTTCAAAATGCGGTGTGGAATATTTTGAGCAAGTGCTGAAGACTTGCCGACCTTATTTCCATAACCTGTCCATTGAAGTGCAACCAATGAAAATGGAGGAATATGAACGACTCACCCACTCCGGGCTCAATGGCGTAGTATGCTTTCAGGAAACATACCACAGAGAGGCATATAAAAACTACCATCCTCGTGGCATGAAATCGGTTTATGAATGGCGACTGAACGGATACGACAGAATGGGACAGGCTGGTGTACACAAAATTGGCATGGGCGTATTAATCGGACTTGAAGAATGGCGCACTGACGTCACCATGATGGCTCGACACCTACGATATCTGCAAAAAAAATATTGGCGAACACGCTACAGTGTCAATTTCCCCCGCATGTGCCCTTCTGAAAGCGGATTCCAACCTCGAGTAGTCATGGACGACCGCCAGCTCGCACAACTCACATTCGCTTTCCGCATTTTCGACCATGACGTGGATATTTCATACTCCACTCGCGAAAGTCCTGACTTCCGTGGAAATATGATGCAACTTGGTGTTACTTCTATGAGTGCCGGAAGCCAGACTGAACCAGGCGGATATGCTTCTACTCCTGAGGCTCTGGAGCAATTCCACGTCACAGACGAGCGTAGCCCGAAACAAGTTACCGACGATATCCGACGACTGGGCTATGATGTAGTGTGGAAAGACTGGGATTCTGTTTTTGACGTTTAATAATATGGAAAATCTTTCTAAAGAACAACATCGCAGATATAGCCGTAACATCTTCTTGCCGGAAATTGGCAAGGAGGGACAGATAAAACTCCTTAATGCTTCTGTGCTCATCGTGGGCACAGGGGCATTGGGCTCTGTCGTCTCTATGTATCTCGCCGCAGCCGGCGTTGGTCGCATAGGTCTGTGCGACTTCGACACCATCGACATCTCCAATCTACAGCGGCAACTTTCTTTTACTGAAGGAGACGTTGGCAAAAAAAAGGTTGAAGTAACAGCTGATAAACTTCGTGCTATAAACTCTGATATTTGCGTGAATGTTTACGACGGAATGTTGCGCAAAGAGCGTGCAAAAGAACTGTTTGACGAGTATGATATTATTGTGGAGGGGTCAGACAATCCTAACACTAAGTATATGGTGACAGACATTGCACAGACTCTGAAAAAGCCATGTGTCCTTGGCGGCGTTGCACAGTTTTCCGGACAAGTAATGACTATTCTTCCCGGCGGCACCACATATCGCGACTTGTTTCCCGACGCAGCAGGCGACGGGGAGTTTATGCCATGCAGCATTGGCGGCGTTTTAGGTCCTGTTCCCGGTATCGTTGGCTCTATTCAAGCAACGGAAGTAATAAAGCTCATCACCGCTGCCGGAAATCCTCTCGCCTCACAAATCCTAACTATTGATGCACTGAATATGACGTTTCGGAAAATGAATAT
>CALYOL010000227.1 GCA_945231345.1 uncultured Porphyromonadaceae bacterium | reverse complement strand
TTGCAGGCTCTTCTTCTGTTCCTGCTCACGTTGAGATGATGGGCTTCCTCGGTATTGGTAACAACCCGATGGTGGGCTGTACTGTTGCATGCGCTGTAGACGTTGCTACTGCTCTTGCAAAATAAGTTGACACTGTTTAAAGGTTAATATAAGGCGGGGTGGCGCGTGCGCGTGTCGCCTCGCTTTTAATTAAAAAATTCACTGACGTGATACGTCAATACTGTTGGGAGATGCTGAATAGCATTAGGCTTTAAATTTAAGAATTATGGCAGGAATAAGCAAGACAAATGCGGCAAGGCTGCTGGACAAGGCGAAAATCAGCTATGAGCTTGTACCTTACGAGGTTGACGAAAACAATCTCGCCGCTACTCATATTGCAGAACAGCTTGGAGAAAACATCAAGCAAGTGTTTAAGACGCTTGTCCTTTTTGGAGAACGAGCAGGGCACTTTGTGTGTGTAATTCCCGGCGACGATGAGGTTGACCTGAAAAAAGCGGCAAAGGTGGCTGGTGCTAAAAAAGCTGACCTTATCCCTATGAAGGAATTGCTGCCGCTGACGGGATATATTAGGGGTGGATGCTCCCCTGTGGGACTGAAAAAGCCGTTCCCTATATTTATTCACAACTCAGCTCTTGACTTTGAATACATTTACGTCAGTGCGGGGCAGCGTGGGTTGCAATTCAAAATGGCTCCGGCAGACCTCATTGGCTTTGTAAAAGCTACTGTAACAGACTTAATCCAATAATAATCAGCTCTATGAACAGATTTGGACAATTTTTTTCAGTCACCACTTTCGGTGAATCGCATGGTGCGGCAATTGGAGGCGTGATAGACGGAATGCCTGCTGGTATTGAAATAGACTTGGACAAGGTACAGGCGCAGCTTGACCGTCGTCGTCCCGGGCAGTCTGCTATTGTCACTGCTCGCAATGAAAAAGACCGTGTTGAAGTCCTTTCCGGACTATTTGAGGGCAAGACTACTGGTCAGCCGATTGGTTTTATAGTGCGTAATGCTGACCAGCATTCAGCCGACTATTCAAATATCCGAGACCTGTTCCGTCCATCGCATGCCGACTATACTTACACTGCAAAATATGGCATTCGAGACCATCGTGGTGGTGGACGTTCTTCTGCAAGGGAGACAATAGCCCGGGTGGTGGCTGGTGCATTTGCTCGTCAGGCTTTGGAAAGTGTGGGCATCAATGTTGTGGCTTATACTTCTCAGGTAGGGAATATTGCCTTGGATAAGGATTATAAGCAGCTGGACCTTTCTGAAATTGATAGCAATGATGTGCGTTGTCCGGATGCAGATACTGCTGCACGGATGCGTGAGCTGATTATGCAAGTTAAGGGTGAGGGTGATACCATTGGAGGTATTATCACAGGCGTGATTACTGGATGTCCTGCAGGACTCGGCGACCCCGCGTTCGGCAAGCTACATGCTACCCTTGCTTCTGCCATGATGAGCATCAATGCGGCTAAGGGCTTTGAATATGGAATGGGATTTGAGGGGGTGTGCCACAGAGGCAGTGAGATGATTGACGTTTTTACTGCTAAAGACGGTAAAATTAGTACTATAACTAATAATTCTGGTGGTATTCAAGGCGGTATTTCTAATGGCGAGGACATAACCTTCCGCGTGGCTTTCAAGCCTGTGGCTACACTGCTGCGTGAGGTCCCGACAATTGATAAAGACGGCAATGAGACCGTATTGAAAGCTCGTGGTCGTCACGACCCGTGTGTTTTGCCGCGAGCTGTGCCAATAGTGGAAGCGATGGCGGCTATTACTATCCTTGATGCATGGCTTATGAATAAAGCCGTGACAATGTGATATTTTGAGTTTTAGCTATTTCAAAATGGGAAAATACTATCGTGACTATGCCGATTATTTGGCTGAGCGTTTTGACGGTAAAATGCAGAAGCTTACTGTCAATGCCGGCTTTACATGTCCAAACCGAGATGGCACAAAAGGTTACGGTGGCTGTACTTATTGCAATAATCAGGCTTTTAATCCAAGCTTTGCGCAGCGGGGTGAGAGTGTGACGTCGCAGCTGGAAAAGGCTAAGCATTTCTTTGCGCGTAAATATCCCGATATGCGTTACCTCGCTTATTTTCAAGCTTATACAAATACTCATTCATCAGATATAGACAGGCTTATAGCAATGTATGAGGAGGCTCTCGCTGTAGATGGCGTAGATGGGCTGATAATTGGCACGCGTCCAGACTGTATGCCTGATAAGCTGCTTGATAGATTGGCGATTATGAATGTTTTTCCGGGACGAGTGATGGTTGAATACGGCGCCGAGTCTTCGCATGATTTGACGCTGGAGCGTATAAACCGGTGCCATACATGGAGCGATACAGTGGATGCTGTGCAGCGTACTGTGAAGGCGGGAATTGACGTTGGATTGCATTTGATTTTAGGACTGCCGGGAGAAACAGAGGAAATGATGCTCCACACCGTGGATAGTGTATCAGAATTACCAATAAAAACGGTGAAATTTCATCAGTTGCAGGTAATCCGCGGCACACAGTTAGCAAAAGACATCGCAGATGGAAAATATAACGTAAATACCTTTACAATAGAAGATTACATTTCGCTTTGCGTAAAGATTATCAAGCGGATAAATCCTCAAATTGCAATAGAGCGCTTTACCTCACAGTCACCCGACGACCTCCTCATTTCCCCACGCTGGGGACTCAAAAACTACGAGTTCGTCAATTTGCTGAATAAGAGGTTAGGGGATATGAATTGAATTTTTGTGTGTTGATGCAATTTTGTCCTAATAATTGAAAATTACTTCTCCAACACCACTTTAACCGCTAACCTATAACCACAGCGAAGCCGTTATTTCCACCGCAAAAAGCCCCGGAGTATCTCCGAGTCAATGAGATATAGGATTAACTCGCTATGCTCGTTGAGCTAAAGGTTCTTTGTGAGCAAAGCGGCAAGCCGATAAGTTAGTCCGTCAGGATTGAGACCGAGGCTCAAC
>CALYOL010000226.1 GCA_945231345.1 uncultured Porphyromonadaceae bacterium | reverse complement strand
AGCTGATAAAGGCGGGGAAAAAGCCATGGAACTTACAAATAGTACACCATGACTCCCCAGACCGCCGTGGAGTAGACGTGTCATTGCTGTATAATCCTCGCCAGTTCCGTGTGATAGACGTGACAAATGCGCGCGTGGATATAGGCTATCCTACTCGAGACCAGATGTGTGTGACGGGCGTAATGAGCGGCGACACAGTAAGCATAATCGTAAATCACTGGCCATCACGCCTTGGCGGTGAGGAGAAGTCATCACCAAACCGCGAGAAAGCGGCAGCTCGCTGTAAGGAAACGGCAGATTCAATATGGGCAATCCGTCCCGGTCAGCCGGTCATCATCATGGGCGACCTTAATGATGACCCTCAGAATAAGTCTTGCTCAAAGGTTCTTGGTGCAAAAAAGGACGCAAAAGGCGTGGAAGTCAACGGATTTTACAATCCATGGTGGAAGCTTCTTGACAAGGGTATAGGTACGCTTGCATATAAGGGACAATGGAACCTGTTTGACCAGATAATCGTTTCAGGCGGCCTGCTTGAGGATAATGTGACCGACCCGAACAAGTTTACATACTGGAAATGCCAGGTAAACAGTTTTGACTTCCTGAAAGATACAAAGGGAAATCGCCAGAACTATCCTCTGCGCACGTTCTCAGGCGGAGTGTTCCTGGGTGGATATTCCGACCACTTCCCGACGGAAATATTCCTGCGCAAGGAGGTAAAGTAAGGAATTGAAGAAGATAAATATGGTGCCATGCTGATAAAGACTTACGCGGCCGCCGTGTGCGGCATTGACGCAATCCCAGTGACGGTAGAGGTATCGTCAGGCAAGGGGATAGGTTACGTCATAGTAGGTCTGCCAGACGCGGCGGTTAAGGAGAGCTATGAGCGTGTAAGGTCAGCTCTTCACGAGTCAGGGATTGATATGCCGAGGCACCATATAGTGATAAACATGTCTCCGGCAGATGTCCGGAAGGAGGGTTCTGCCTACGACTTGCCAATAGCCATAGGAATTGCCGCGGCGACAGGCATAATAAGCTCAGCGCAGCTGGATGGATATATGCTGATGGGTGAGCTGTCGCTTGACGGTCATGTTCTGCCGATAAAGGGAGCGTTGCCAATGGCCATCATGGCGCGAGCGAAGGGGTTTAAGGGTATCCTTGTACCTCAAGCCAACGTAAGCGAGGCTGCAGTGGTAAACAACATAAACGTTTATGGCGTGGATACTCTGCGCGAGGTGGTAGATTTCCTTATTGGCGAGAGTGCGATAGAGCCAACGGTGATAAATACGCGGGAGGAATTTCAACGAGCGCATGAGTTTTTTGACTGTGATTTCAGTGATGTAAAGGGTCAGGAAAACGTGAAGCGAGCATTTGAAGTGGCTTGTGCCGGTGGTCATAATATACTGCTTGTAGGTCCTCCGGGCTCCGGCAAGTCAATGATGGCGAAGCGTCTGCCGACGATATTGCCGCCGCTAACGCTACAGGAGGCGCTTGAGACGACAAAAATCCATTCAGTGGCGGGAAAACTGAGTCGTGGCTCGATGCTGATGACTCACCGTCCTTTCCGCTCGCCACACCATACGATTTCGCCGGTAGCACTTGTAGGCGGCGGAGCAAATCCGATGCCCGGGGAGATATCCCTTGCGCATAATGGGGTGCTTTTTCTTGATGAGTTTCCTGAGTTTAGCCGCACGGTGCTGGAGGTGATGCGCCAGCCGCTGGAAGACAGGCATATAAATATATCGCGGGCGAAGTATTCGATAGACTATCCGGCAGGATTTATGCTTGTAGCGAGTATGAACCCATGTCCATGCGGTTATTATAATCATCCTACAAAGGCATGCACATGTGCGCCGGGAGCGGTGCAGAAATATCTCAACCGCATTTCGGGTCCTCTGCTTGACCGTATTGATATTCAGGTGGAGATATTGCCGGTTGCGTTTGAAGAGATTGCATCGCAGAAGAAGGGAGAGGCGTCGGAGGATATACGTCGGCGAGTGATAGCGGCGCGTCAGGTGCAGCTTGATAGGTTTAAGGATGAGAAAAATGTGTATTGCAATGCCATGATGTCTTCTCGCCTAATCACTCAATATGCGAGACCAGATGATGAGGGTCTTCAACGCCTGAAGCAGGCGATGACTCGCTATGACTTGTCTGCCCGTGCGTATGACCGCATCCTGAAAGTTGCGCGCACGATAGCGGACCTTGACGGCAGCGAAAGGGTGAGTGTGCGCCATATTACTGAAGCAATAGGCTACCGCAATTTGGACCGCGGCGACTGGGCGAATAAGGGACGATGATTTTTGAAATTTGTAGCTAAAATTCAGCATATTATGAAAAAGATAGCGATTTTGACGGGCGCGGGAATAAGCGCGGAGAGCGGAATATCAACATTTCGCGATAGTGACGGACTGTGGGAGAAATATCCTGTGATGCAGGTTGCAAGTGCGACGGGTTTTCGTGCCAATCCGTCTCTTGTGCATGAGTTTTACAATGCACGGAGGCATGATTTGCTGACAAAGGAGCCGAATGCGGGTCATCTGGGGCTTGTGGAGCTTGAAAAGGAATATGATGTGACAGTAATCACTCAAAATGTTGATAATCTGCATGAAAAGGCTGGAAGCAAGAAGATAATTCACCTTCATGGCGAGCTGATGAAGGTTCGCGCGATGGATGATGAGAACCTGACGTTTACTTTGACGGAGGATAATCTTGACACTACTCCAGAAACAATAATAGAGGGGCATCATGTGCGTCCTCATATTGTGTTTTTTGAGGAGTCTGTGCCGATGATAGAGCCGGCAATAGACGTTGTGAGTGAGGCAGATATAATGGTGGTGATAGGGACGTCGCTGAATGTGTATCCTGCTGCAGGTCTTCTGAATTATGCTCGTAAGGCTTCTGAAATCTATTATATCGACCCTCATCCGGCTTATGTAGGCGGTAATGTGACGGTGATACCCAAGGTGGCATCGGAAGGGGTTAAGGAGCTGAAGGAGAAGCTTTTG
>CALYOL010000225.1 GCA_945231345.1 uncultured Porphyromonadaceae bacterium | reverse complement strand
AAATACCTCAGCGATGCAATTGACGGTGTATTCGCCGTATGTGAAAACTTCGGCATTGCTATGGGTGAAACATACATTATGGGTGACAGTCCACTCGTACTCCTCACCTCACTTCAGAGCGGATTTGAAGCCGACCCGTCAAGCTCCCGCTGGACTCCTACACAGTGTCCTATAATCGGAAAAGACGGTAAATATCTCCCAAACCCAACAGGACGCACTATCCGCGTTTACACTCAGGTAGATACTCGGCTAATGTTTGCGGACTTTGAACTCCGTCTCGCCGACAAATATGGCAAATAAGTAAAGTAATATTTTCCCTTTAATATGTGGTGTAAAAGCTCCCGGGCAGTGATTGCTCGGGGCTTTTTTATCTACTCGTTATTCCTCTGTCTTACTACCTCATATATCATAATCGCTGCAGCAACAGACACATTCAGCGAGCTGATATGCCCAAACTCCGGGATTGCGACAAGTGTATCACATTGGCGCAGCACCTCCGGGGAAATTCCGACATCTTCAGCACCCATAACTATCGCTACAGGCGTAGTGAAATCAGCCTTAGTGTAGTTTGTTGATGTCTTCTCATTTGCCGCCACCACCTGAAGACCGTTATCTTTCAGAAATTTAACTGCCGACAGAATATTCTTCTCCCGGCACACCGGGATGTAATGCAAGGCACCGGCTGACGTCTTAACCGCATCGCCATTAACACTCACGCTACCCTGTTCAGGTATCACTATCGCATCCACTCCCGCACATTCACATGTACGAGCTATCGCACCGAAATTGCGTACATCCGTAATCCCGTCAAGTAGCACAATAAAAGGTAACTTTCCCTGCTCATATAGGTCCGGAATTACATTTTCCAACTTATTATAAGTCACCGCAGACAAGATAGCCACAACTCCCTGGTGATTTTTTCTCGTTATCTTATTTATCTTCTCAATCGGCACTCTGCGAGTCACTATACCATACTCACGAACCTTTTGCAGAAGCTCGGCTGCAAGCTCGCCCTGCAAGTCTTTTTTTATCAAAATTCTGTCAATATCTTTTCCCGCCTCAATAGCCTCTATTACGGCGCGGATACCAAAAATTATTTCATCAGATTGCATAATAAAATTATTTCTTTATCTTTATTCATTTTCCCTCAGCAGCGACAAAGCATTATCCCTCGCCGCCTGGTTTACGCTCGACCCACTCAACATCAGCGCTATTTCATCTATTCGCTGACTGTCATTAAGGCGAGTAATGCAAGTATTTGTTTCCGTTTCAGAATCCTGTTTAAACACTTTATAGTGCGAAACTCCTTTTGCCGCAACCTGTGGCAAGTGAGTTATCGCTATTACCTGGATGTTTTGCGAAATCTGTTGCATAAGCAATCCCATACGGTGCGCTATTTCTCCGGAAACTCCTGTATCTACCTCGTCAAAAATGATGGATGGAAGCTGCATCTTACCTGCCACTATCGCTTTTACAGACAGCATAATGCGTGAAATCTCACCGCCCGACGCACTGTTTCGTATTGGTAGCGGAGACTGATTTTTAT
This sequence comes from uncultured Porphyromonadaceae bacterium, assembly GCA_945231345.1. Taxonomy (GTDB): domain Bacteria; phylum Bacteroidota; class Bacteroidia; order Bacteroidales; family Muribaculaceae; genus CAJUPY01. The sequence continues at coordinate 1,486 of CALYOL010000225.1, read as the reverse complement.
TGAATGCGAAAAGAAATTCAATTTCGTCAATACCCGTAGGCGACAATTCCGTCTGAGCGACATCTATCTTAACCGTAAGGTTTTTCATGCCAAGCGGCACCGCAGTTTCACGCAACTCTGCCGCAAACGATTCCGCCTGAGCTTTTCTCGCCTCAGAGATTTCACGAGCCACCTCAAGTGCCTCATTCTTTGCGTGCAAAATCTTATGTTGAAGTTCCTTCAGCAACTCATCTGCATTATCAACTTCCGACAGCTGTTTTCGATAGTCTGCCGCTATTTCTATCAGCCTATCCACAGAGTTTGTATTGTGTCTGCGGAAGAGGTCATACAGGTCTGCAAGGCTGTTTTCTATGCTTTCAAGCTGCGCAGGGTCAGCATTCAGGTTACGGTCATAGTTCTGATAAGTCTCTGCAATGTCTTGTAGCTCAATTTTTACCTCATTAAGCCTGCTGCTCACGTCTGATGCGTCATCCACTATACCGTCAAGTTCCTCAGCTATTGAAATTGACTCCTTAAGCTGCGAAAGGATAGCAGTCTGTGAATCACATAGATAAGACAGCATTCTACCCAGATTATCCTTAATTTCAGTCACATTTGCCAATATATCGCGCTGATGCTCAAGTTCTTCGAGCATGCCGGGATACAAGTTTGCCTCATCAAGTCGCTGAAGCTGAAAACGCATAAACTCCTGATTGTTACGGCTTTGCTCAATCTGCTTGCGAAGTGCCACATATTGCTTCATCGCCTTGCGATATTCACCGTATTTCTCCGCATATTGCTCCAGCCTTTTCTTGTTATCTGCCAGTGCATCAATTATTTGCAACTGATATTCATTTGAGGCAAGTAACAGATTTTGGTGCTGGGAATGTATATCCACAAGTTGCAGAGCCACCTCCTTTAGAATGTCAAGCGTCACAGGCGTATCATTCACAAATGCCCGTGAGCGACCTTGAGGTGTTATTTCTCGTCTCAGCGACAGATTATCTCCATCGTCATCAAGGTCGTTTTCCTTTAATATCTGCTTTATATTCTGATATTTAGCAATATTAAATATCGCCTCCACGATAGATTTTTTCCCTCCGTCGCGCAGCACCTTCGTATCAGCCCTGCCACCAAGTATCAGAGACAGTGCACCCAGGATTATAGACTTTCCTGCGCCTGTCTCGCCCGTGATTACGTTAAAGCCAGAACTGAAATCTATGTCTATCACGTCTATCAGCGCATAATTTGAAATATGGAGTGAAGTCAGCATTGATTTTCCTTTATTTACAAGCGTTTCTATTCATTACGCCCGTCCCTTATCATATTTATTCGAGTCATTTCAGTAGGATAAATCGGCGACAGTATATCGTACGCCTTTTTTCTCTCATCAGACGTCCCGTTGGTATAGATATTTACAAGTTAGTCAAGTTTTGCATCCTTAAAGATTGACAGAGCCACAGACATCGAGTTTGCTTGATATATCTTTGGCAATACGTCAAGTGTC
>CALYOL010000224.1 GCA_945231345.1 uncultured Porphyromonadaceae bacterium | reverse complement strand
TCTATTCTCTATTCTCTTTTACCATGTCCACATGCATCAACCCCTCATACATAAACGGCTCACCACACCTCACAAATCCAAACTTCTCATAAAAATGCTCCGCCTGCTGCTGAGAACGGATTTTTATCCGCTTCGCGCCATAATACTTCACCGCTGCATCTATCGCATACCCGAATATCTTAAGCCCATATCCCTGACCGCGCCTTATCCCTATCACACGACCTATCGCCACCTCATCAAGATAAGTACCCGCCGCCAACACTCGCGCATACGCCGCCATCTCGCCATCCACCTCTATCCACAGATGAACAGCTCCCTGGTCCATATCATCAAGGTCCTGATAAACACAATCCTGTTCTACTATAAATATCTCCGACCGGTGACGCAATATCGCATACAGCTCATCAATACTCAGCTCACAAAACCTCTTTACTACCAACTTCTCCATTTATCAAAATTTTCAGCATTTTTACTCACTCCTCAAAACATACAGCGCACTCGCATCATACCTCGGCAACGTCGTCACCTGCAAATCTGCCTCACGCGCCTCTAACGACTCCGACGCATCGCCCATCGTGATGCCCGCTGCACTCAGAGAACTCCTCACCTCCTCAAGAGCCTTTTCCGGTGTATTATTGTCATTTGACAGATGACACAGAAAAACGTGTGACAACTTCTCCGAATATATCTTCGCTATATACGCCGCAGCCACCTTATTGTCAAGATGACCATTTTCAGCCATTATTCGAGACTGAAGATACAGAGGATACTTTCCGTGTGTCAGCATATATTCATCATAATTAGACTCAAGCACTATGTGCGTCGCCTGACGCATATAATAGTCCACCCGCTCACTTATGCAGCCCAGGTCTGTCGCTATCGCAAACTTTACGTCACCATACTCTATAAAATAGCCCACATTGTCTGTCCCGTCGTGCATCGTCGTAAATGCCGTCACCTTAAACGTCCCAACTGTTATTGGCGTCTCTATGAATATTGGGCGATGATAGTCCTTCAGGCGTATCGTCAGGCTATGACGCAAAAATATCCCCTTCAGACACTTCGGTGTACAGATAAACGCAAGGTGAGGATGCTTTTTCATTATCTTGTATGCATACCTCACATGGTCTGCATGGTCATGCGTGATTAGTATTGCTCTCACCGCTGACATTGAAATACCATACTTTTTCAACACCGGTATCACATTCTCCGGCTTTACTCCTGCATCTATCAATATTCCGCTGTCCTTCGTCCCGAAAAAACTACAGTTACCGCTGCTCCCGCTCCCGAAGGAGATAAAAAACAATTTTTGCTCCTCCTTCTCAGGAGCCTTTTCTTCTCTCTCAATGAAGTCAAATAGCGAAGGAGTTTCTGGTATGTATTTTTTTCGTGGCATGTTTATTTTTTTATATAGAGTGATGATTTTTATTCTGAAAATAGTAAAAATATTGTCGGTATCTTATCGTAGTCATATTTTGCCTTCGCCCATGCCGACAATTTCCGTGTCTTTATTGTCTGACGCTCGCCCGTGATGTCACTCGCTACACACAGCAGCATATTTCCCGGCAGTGTCGCACACAGTTCTGCTATCAGCTTATTATTGCGGTATGGCGTCTCTATGAATATCTGGGTCTGACGCTCGCGTAATATCCGCCGCTCAAGCTCTTTCAGCTTCACACCGCGTGCGCCCTTTTCTATTGGCAGATACCCGTTAAATGCAAAGCTCTGACCATTAAACCCCGAACCCATCAGCGACATAAGGATGCTCGACGGCCCTACGAGGGGCACTACTTCTATCCCCTTTCTTTGCGCTATCGCCACCACGTCTGCCCCTGGGTCTGCTATCGCTGGGCAGCCCGCCTCTGATATCACGCCCATCGACTTTCCTTCATCCAGTGGCTTCACCATTTCCGGAAGTTCCTCGCGTTTTGTCTGCTCATTCAGCGTGAAAAATGTCAGGCTGTCTATCTCTATCCCCTTGTCGCACTGCTTCAGAAATCTACGCGCCGACCGCACATTCTCTACGATAAAATACTTTATCTCGCGCAGAATTTCAGTATTATATGCCGGAAGCACTCGTTGAACTGTATCCGCCGACAGTGGAACGGGAAATAAGTATAGTTTTGCGTCACTCATTGCATTCTCTTTTTTTATTCCGCAAGATGACCTATTAGCGTTGCTGAAGAAACATCATCTATCGTCACCGAAACCGTATCGCCAACCTTCGCCTCGCCGCGGTCAAAAACTACCGTCTTGTTTTGCTGCGTCCTGCCCACCATCTGCTTGGTGCTTCGCTTTGACACGCCCTCTACAAGAACCTCAAACGTCTTCCCTATGTCACGCTTGTTTGACGCAAGCGACAGCTCATTCTGCAGTGCTATCATTCGGTTCAGGCGTTCTATTTTCACGTCTTCCGGCACATTGTCCTTCATCTCGCGGGACGCGAATGTCCCGGGACGCTCTGAATACTTAAACATAAACGACGCGTCAAAGCCTACCTCACGCATCAGCGACAATGTCTCCTGGAAATCATCCTCGCTTTCATTGTAAAAGCCCGTAAACATATCCGTGGATATGCCACAGTCCGGTATCATTCGCCTTATTGCCGCTATTCTGTCCAGGTACCACTCGCGTGTGTACTTGCGGTTCATGTTTTTCAGCACACTGTTGCTGCCGGATTGCACCGGGAGGTGGATATGATTGCAGATATTTGGATATTTCGCTATCGTGGCGATGATTTCATCGCTCATGTCCTTCGGGTGAGACGTCGTGAAGCGTACTCGCATCTCTGGCGCCGCCTCTGCCACCATCGACAGAAGCCTTGCAAAATCTATCACTTTGCCGTCCGCCGTCGTGTAGCGATACGAATTTACGTTCTGTCCCAGTAACGTCACCTCCTTAAAACCTCGCTTTTGAAGGTCGGCAAGCTCATTTAATATGCTCTCCGCCTCGCGGCTACGCTCACGTCCGCGTGTATACGGGACTATGCAGTCTGCACAGATATGTTTGCCCCAGCGCTTGATCGAAATTTCACCGGCTCTTGGATT
>CALYOL010000223.1 GCA_945231345.1 uncultured Porphyromonadaceae bacterium | reverse complement strand
GTAAAAGTTAATTAGTGAACAAAATAAGTAGTTACATTATCTAAGGATAAAGGAGATTATCCTAACAATGAATTAGCAATAATTAGTTTTAAGGGTTAGTATTTATGTTAGAATTTAGTGTTTGTTTGTGCTAATTCATCCTTAAGATAACATCGTGTTTTATGTTAGGTTTGTTTAAGGGCGACTGCCCTAAACGTATTAGAAGCCGATTCGTGAGAATCGGTTTTAATTTTTTATATAGCTTCTAATTGCGGCTTAGTACTTACCTTTTCAAAATACGCCAGGAATCCGGATATAGATTATTTGCGCGGTTACCAATATTTTTGGCAAATCCAAGCGGCAATCCATTGTATGTCAATAGTATATAGCCACGTGGTGTTTCTTCAGGCAGCACTATCGCCTCTCTACGAAGATATTGCAAGGAGGAAGTCTCATCCAACTCAACATTTGGAAACGAATTTACATCTAAAACGCCACATGCCATCGCAAGGGAATGCTCTGGAATAATATCCTTGCCCTTGATTGTAGCGAGCGGTATGCCGAAATGACTGATATCCAGCGTATTTTGCAGCTTCTTAAGTGTTTGCGCATATCGCTTCGGAAAGGCAACAATCATATTTTCAGACGTGATTTCTGCCAAATAGTCCTCCGGATTTGAAACCCAACCTAAAGCCTTTGAAATAAACGGATTAACTTTATTTTGTGCATTCTTTGCGTTCTGCGCTCCCTTTCTTTTGGCTGAAGGCGAAAATTCGCCACATTTCTTCACCACCGACAGAAAAAGCCCCTCTCCTCTAACGCATCCGGGGAAAAATCTATAGCCGTATATCTTGCTGCAAGCATCCATATTCACCTCATTTTCAGCCGTTTCCGAGAGAAGTGTAGAGTCTATGATATTCCATTCCGGATTTGTGGCGATAGGAACTGATTCTGCATCAAAATTGTCAAGAATAAATTTTATAACATCCTCATTTTCAGTCCGGTTAAAGGTACAAGTACTATATATGAAATACCCTCCGGGGCGAAGTGCACTCCACAGATTTTGGACTATAACTTTCTGTCTTTCAGCACATTCAGCAACAAGAGCCGGCGACCATTGCGCCACAGCCTCAGGGTCTTTGCGAAACATTCCCTCGCCGGAACATGGCACATCTGCGGCAATTATATCAAATTCTTCCTTAAGTTTTGAAAATTTGCGTGTATCACCACGCGAAACAACCGTCGCATCATATCCCCACTTGATTACATTTTCGCGTAAAATGGCTGCACGGCGGAAATCATATTCATTTGCCACAACAAGCGACCCCTTTGGCAAAGCATCTATCGCAGCTGTCGTTTTCCCTCCGGGAGCTGCACAGGCATCAAGGTATACCACCGGCGCACTATTAGCCGTTAACTGCCTGATAACGTGTGCTATAAACATTGATGAAGCATCTTGCACATAAAATACACCCTGATGCAGCTCTGGCATAAGTGTAAATAGTGGTCGCTCAGGCAAATAGAGCCCCAAGTCTGAAAGCCAAGGCACAGTAGAGTCAGTTTTGAATGGCAAGCTCGCCTTTTTTCTCGCATTAAGCCTCACAGAAACAGATGGCTCTGTGCCTGTCAGTGCCTTCAACAACGTCTCCGCCTGTGGCAAGCCGAGTGCTCGTATTTGTTCTATGAATTTCTCGCTAATCATGGTGCAAAGTTAAGGAAAAATGGCGAGAAATAAAAAATCACTCGCGACTTAATCTCATCACGAGTGACTTAAAATATTACAGCTCAATGCTGTTTATTACATCTATGGCAGAGCTTCCTTCCTTAATAGCCTTGACAACTTCAAAGATTCTGTCGCTCCAGCCGGATATTATATAAACGTCACCTTTGTCAACTCTGAGAGGCATCTGCCCATAACCTACTAAGTCAAAGACATATAGTTCTGCTTTAGGAGCAATGGTTTTATACTGTTTCCAGTAGTCTGAAAATGTGAGTCCTGTACCCATGCTGTTCCACATCTGGCAGTCTGTAAACATCATTACCTTGTCCACAACAACACGATTTTCCACCAGCCATTTCAATACCTCAAAGCCATTGGTTGAATACCCTACTTCACCGTTGTGACGTTCCATTTCTGAAACTGCAGAAAGAATTTCACCACGTGGAAAATCAAGCACTTTCCATATAACACCAAATATGCCGGTAATGACCTTTTTGCAGCGTTCACGAAGCAACATTGCAAGGACAATTCCCACATCGTAGCAGCGGACACTACTGCGGTTGCTTATAGGCGTATACATTGAACCGGAAACGTCGCAAGCCATGAGCAAACTAGTGTCTTCTCCAAAGCCTTCTATATTTGCCGCACTTGCCTTCATTGCGGATTCAAGCGAAGCAAGCATAGTGCTGATTTTCTGCCTTTTAAGGGTCTCTCGGTTTGCACCGCCAAAGATTGTCGCTAATGAGAATTTTGCCGGCTCGTTACATATAGTCTTTCCGTAATTATCCAGCTCTCTGTAAGCGGAAAAGAAACGAAATGGAAACTGCTTTGAGTTTAATACACTTTTCTCGTCAGACAAATAGTCGCAAACGTGCTTTACATCCTCAATATCAACATCCGCCCGGAGAATGTTGCGTAGATTACGGAGCAATGCCATATATCCAACCTTATTACTGCGGATAAGCTCTGTCCACTTTTCTCTGTATGCTGTTTCTCGCTCTGAGTCACTGCCAAAATCTCGCTCTCCCAGGGCAGAAAGCTCTGTCTCCCAGGTATATGGAGTATCAAGCGTATCTGACACTATTTTGTCGAATATCGCCTGCTGAGCATCATCTTTGGGCTTAGGGTGAACTACGAAAAGCGCATCACGCAGCTTAATGCCTGAACTGGTGCGATTGTATTTTGCAAACTGATATTCATCAAATTTGTTAAATGCACGCTGTAGCCCAACCTGTATCTGGTGAGATAGTTTGCCAAGCTTTTTGATGCCCGTCGCTCCATTTATAAGGGCATAGCAGTTAAGGAGTTCCATGATTTCGTCCGCGCGGTTCACTACTCGCTCAATGGTG
>CALYOL010000222.1 GCA_945231345.1 uncultured Porphyromonadaceae bacterium | reverse complement strand
TGCCGATTTCACAAAAGGCGGAGCGCGCAATCCTGGCGGAACGGAAACTTAACTACCGTATGCCTCTGATGGCGATGTCTATTTTTCGCCTGCTGCTTGTGCTGGGATTTATAGTGAATATCCTGGCTTCGATTTATTCGCTGAAAATCGGGTTTATTGCCGGAATTATTGTGTTCATCCTTATTCTTTTCGTATTCACCAAAAATGTGCGCAAGAGAATGAACAATATTGAAACCAAATTCCTCAACAACCTGAATGAAAGAGAGTTGCAAAAGACAGGGCGCAACAACAACATCGTCAGCGACCTCCATTTAGCGTATATGCGGGTTGGATATGGGTGCAAATTTGTTGGCATGAAGCTGATGGACAGCCCGTTGCGCAGCGAATATGGCGTATCGGTAGTGAATATACGCCGCGGCAACGAGGTGATACCGGTGCCGGGTGGAAATACTCGCCTTTATCCGGGTGACGTAGTCGGCGTGATTGGAAACGACGAGCAGATACAGAAGATAATTCCTGACATTGAAAAAGAGCAGAGGGCAGACGCTCCGCAGTCGTCAGATTTCAAGATAGCGAATATAGAACTCTCTGATAAATCACCTCTTATCGGCAAAACTATCACCGGCGCAGATGTTCGCAAGCATTATAGTGCGCATATCGTGGCTATCATGCGCGGCGATGATTTTGTTCAGGATATCCTTAACACGAAGTTTCTGCCCGGCGACGTGATTTGCCTTGTTGGTGATGATGAGTCAATAGAAAAGATTAAGGGAGAGTGAATAGTGATAAGGAGCATAAAGTTTAAATCATAGACTCTACGCGTATTGCGGAGTTTTTGCAGTATTCTCCGCAGACTATCTATAACTATCGCCTGCGTGTACGCCACTCTGCCATTATTCCTGAGAAGGAGTTTGCCACTACGGTGGAACACATGTACGATAGCGAGTAACGGGAAAATTGGCTGAAAAGGGATTTTTTTTGGTGATAATGGCGGAAGGGTGTTCGGGATTTGTAAAAAATTTTGTAATTTTGCACGATTATGTGCGTTTTTAGCTCATTTTTTGATTTACAATGCGAAAAGGCTGAATAATATGTCGTAAAATGAGCAAAATGGCGTACAGATTTGTTATATACGTTAGTGACAAGAAATAAATATTTAATTACACACGAATAATAGAGTTATGAAAAAAACGATTTTTTATGGTGTTGTTTCTGCTATGCTCCTCGCCGGGTGTAGTGAAGACAATGGCATGATTACCGGTGAGGGTGAAGGCTCATTCTATCCGGTGGTGAATCTTGACTCGGAAGTTGTGTCTGCCGACAATGGACGTGCAGGAGGGGATGTCACAGTCGATGACCTCAGCCTGCGACTGACATCTGCAGATGGCAGCTTCATGAAGTCTTGGGCATCTGTTTCCGATTTTTCTACTGATGAAAAATTCAAAATCGGAAACTATACACTTGAAGCCTTTTATGGCAGCAGTAGTGACGAAGGTTTTGAAAAACCATACTATTACGGCTTTGCTGAGCTTACCGTGATGGAAAACAAGGAAACTCCTGTTTCTCTCACTGCAAGCCTTGCTAACTCAATGGTTAGCGTGACATTCTCAGACAATTTCAAAAACTACATGGATGCCTTCAGCGCAAACGTTACATCCGTATCCGGCACCAGCACTTATTATGGTCCGAATGAGACTCGACCGGTGTATGTCAAGCCGGGTAGCGTACAGGTGGCTGTGACTTACACTAAGCCTAACGGAACGACTGAAACCATTCGCCCTGCGGCATTTAACGCCGAAGCTAAGCACCACTACAGAGTGAACTTTGACGTCACTAAGACTTCCGGAAAGGCGTTCCTCGTAATCACATTCGACGACACCGTTGCACAGGAAGATGTTCAGATTGACCTCAGCCAAGACCTTGCGTCTGCCGTCCCTCCAAGCATCACTGCTGTGGGCTTTGAAAATGGAGTAGCGCAGACTTTTGTTGATGGAGTATCTCCGGCATCAAACCTGAAAATGGAAATCATAGCTCGCGCCGGTATCAGCAGCGTGACTATGAAGACTACGTCTAAGTCTCTTATACAGCAGGGATGGCCTTCTGAACTGAACCTTGTGGGCGCATCTGCCGAACAGCAGACAATCCTTAGCGGACTCGGATTGAACGTGAAAGGTCTTTACCGCAACGTTGACCAGATGGCGGTGATTGACTTTACGGAAGTGGTGAAAAACATCCACTATATCGAAGGCCATACCGCTTCTACATTTGAAGTGGTGGTAAACGACCACTTAGGAAAGGCAACGGAGCCACTCACGCTGTCACTCGAGACACAGGCGGTTGAGCTTAACCTCTCACAGGAAAATCCTCTATATTTCGGCTCTAACGAATTAGGCGTGAGATTGCAGTTTAATGGCGAAGACCCGATGAAAAACGTGAAATTCGCTTATAAAAACGAGCGTGGCACTTGGACTAACCTCACTGTTAATTCTATTTCTCTGATGGTGGAAGAGTACGCTTCACGCGCCGTGCCAACTCTGTCTTACCTTGTAAAGTTACAGGTTCCTGCAAACAACAGCCCTCTCACAATCCGCGCTACATACAATAGCTATCAGACACCGGAAGTGGCTGTCACTCGCGATGGTTGCTACCTTGAGGCTTCTCCTCTGAACTCTTTCGCAAAATCTGCAGCTGTAAGAATTTTTGAGGCAGACTCAAAGAACGCTGAGGCCGCTGCCAAGGCTAAAGTATACGTCTCTTCCGGCAGCGCATTTGCAGAAATGCCTGCAACTGTGAGCGGTAACTTGCTGACTGTATCAGGACTTGAGGCAAATACGCAATATACCATATATGCAGTAGTTGACGGAATAGCTACTCCAAATGTTACCGTTACTACCGAATCTGCTACTGCTCTTCAATATGGCGACATGGAAACATGGGAGGTGGAAGCCGGACTGACAAAATACTGGTGGAAATCATACCTTGGCTCTAAAAGCTCTTACTGGGGCACGATGAACCTTGTCACCACATCTGAAGGCGGAAGCAGCACAAGCATGTTTACCCACAATGG
>CALYOL010000221.1 GCA_945231345.1 uncultured Porphyromonadaceae bacterium | reverse complement strand
CACAATGGCTGTGCATACAACGCAATATCTGGTACTGACAAGACTGAAGACAAGGCTAACGGCACTTATGCGGCTGTAATCCGCACTTGTGGCTGGGGTGGCAATAATGCGGCTGCAAGCAATATCAGCGGCTGCAACAACATCACCGTTGGTTCTCTCCACCTGGGCAGCAGCCCGGCAACAGCTCAAGAGACCGTAAACTATGGCATCAGCTTTGCTTCTCGCCCGGCAAGCCTCTCTTTCAACTATAAATACAGCCCCAAAAACAGTGCTGACTATGGATATGCCGAGATTTGGGTCAAAGATGCTAACGGAAACGTGATTGCAAGCAAAAATCAGAACCTCAACGCGATTGACGCATACACAAAGGTGACTCTCAGCCTCTCTTATGCAGAGGATTGCGCTAAAGCTGCACAAATCTGCGTCATTTTCCGTTCTTCAAACAATCCTGCCTGTCAGACAATCAGCACGGATAACCTCAGCCAGCCTCCATTTGCTAACCTCAGCGACGGAACGTATATGGGTGCACAATTATTTATCGATGACGTCACACTTAACTACTAAATAAATGAGTATCAGCATGAAAACTAAGATATTATCAATAGTGACATTACTCTTTGCCGCACTTTCTTTCTATTCTTGCAGCAGCGAGAAGTGGGAGCCTAATGGCGGTCAAGACAATAAAGACAAAGGTGAAATATCACTGAAGTCTATGGGTGTGGAAGTGTCTAACGCCGAGCAGGTTATTTCCCGCCTCGCCGTAGACCTTTCTGAATATATCGTTACAATTTACAACGCTAAAAACGAGTCTGTTGGCGAATGGAAATACGCACAGATGCCGGAAGTCGTTCCTTTGACTGTCGGCGACTACAAAATCGTTGTTAAATCACACATCGTGGAAAAAGCTGCATGGGAAAAGCCTTATTTCATGGGCAGCAAGACTTTCACTATCGAAGCAAATAAGCTCACCGAGATAGGCGTTATCCAATGTGTGCTCTCAAACATAAAGGTCAGCATCAAATACGACTCAAGCATCACTCCATACCTTGGCGATGACGTGAAAGTAGTCGTAGTGGCTAACGAACAGCGATCTCTAATCTAAACTAAAGGTGAGACTAGCCCGGTAGATTTCGAGGCTATCGAGGGCAGCAGCACACTCGTAGCTACACTCACCGGTACTATCTGCGGATATTATGAAACCGTGGTAAATACTTACACCGACGCTCAGGCTGGTCAGCACCGAATCATCACTTATAAGCTGAAAGGCACAGACCCTGTCACTCCTGATGAAGTCGGCACTATCAATCCGGGTGAAGGTATCAACGTAGACACTGACGTTGTCGTTGAAGATATCAACAACAGCATCAACAACGATGAAGACGTAATCCCGGGTGACCGTCCGGGACAGGAAGACCCTGAAAATCCTACCGACCCGGACCCTGAAAATCCTACCGACCCTGAACCGGGTGTAGACCCTATCACATTCACCAGTGCGACAATAGACTTCGATAATCCGAACACTCCTACTGAAGGCGTAAGCTATGTGGTGAACATTCACGCCGAAGCCACATTCGCCCATCTGTTAGTTGAGATTATCTCAAACGACCTTACTGACGAAATGCTTCGTGGCGTTGGTCTTGCCGCTCAGTTTGACCTTGCATATCCCGGAGACCTTGAGGAAGCTCTCAAAGGCAGCTTCGGATTCCCTGTCGGCAACGAAGTCATTGGTCAGACCGACGTGGTGTTTGACATCACCAATTTTGTTCCTCTGCTGAATATCTATCAGGGTACACACAAATTCAAGATTACTGCTACCGATGCTAACAACATACAGGTAGTGAAAACATTAACCTTCGTAGTGCAATAATCCGTTATGAAAAAGATAATTTATTACAGTGCACTTCTCGCCATGACTGGCATGGCGATGACAGGTTGCCAAGACGACACTAAGGCTTACAGAGGTGATGGCAGAGTTTTTATTAACACATCAATCAACTCTGACGTCAAAGTTGAGTCACGCGCAACAGCTGAAGACCTGTCTTCTTCCTGCATAATTTGGATTTCAAGTGAAAAAGGTCTTGTCCGCAAGTATCAGGGCGTTGAAAACGTGCCTGTTGAAGGCATTAAGCTCTCTGCCGGACATTACGTCGCTGAAGCTTGGGCGGGAGACTCTGTCTCCGCTTCTTGGGATGCCCGATACTATAAGGGTGCGCAAGGTTTTGACGTAACTTCAGGCGATGTCACCGTAAACCTGCGTTGCACTATCGCTAATGTGCTCGCGGCTGTGAATTATGACACATCTGTTGATGAAGCTCTCCGAGACTATACTATGACTGTTAGTCACGCTCGCGGCTCTCTCGTGTTTGAAGGGCGTGATGAAAGAGTTGCATCTTTCATGATGCCTTCTAACGACAAAAACCTGGCTTGGAAACTTGAAGGTAAGAACATCAAGGGTGACAACTTCGTAAAAGAAGGTGTAATTGAAAACGTGCAGCCGGCTCACCAGTATAACCTCAACGTCAAATATACCGCATCTACTTCAGAAGTTGGAGGCGGATATTTTGAAATCGTCGTTGATGACTCCGAGGTTGTCGTTAATGATGAAGTTACAATCGTTTCTGCTCCACAGATTAGTGGCTACAACTTTGATATCAACGAACAACTCGTAGCTGAAGTTGGCAAGGTTGGTCGTCATTCTGTTCTTGTGGCAGGTGCAACGTCACTCACTTCCGTTGTTCTCAGTGCAGACAATCTGTCTTCTCTCCTTGGTATCTCCGGAAACGACGTTGACCTTCTGACTATGTCTGAGGAAGTGAAGACGGCGATTGACGCTAAGGGACTAAACTTCATATATACTTACGATGAAGAAAACGACCTCTCTACTCTGAAAGTAAACTTTGAGGAAGCGCTAACTAATGCATTAGCAGAAGGAGAACAGACTTTCCACTTCAAGGCTACGGACAGCAACGGCAAGTTTACAGAAAAAGACTTCAGAATCCTTGTCACTAACGCTTCTGTAACTCCTGTACCAAGCGAGACATACGAAATTTGGCCTACTTCAGCTACCCTCCATGGCTCTATCCTGAAGGCGGAATCTACAAATGT
>CALYOL010000220.1 GCA_945231345.1 uncultured Porphyromonadaceae bacterium | reverse complement strand
TACACGCGTAAGATCGTCGGCAGCGTCAGATGTGTATAAGAGACAGGTGATGAATTTTGACACAAACGAGAGCCCGTATGCAGTAGCATGGCGTGTACCTACAATGCTTATCACATGTGCTGCATTTAGGTTAGTCTCGCCCAGCATATACAGCATTAGCGGCGCGTCATCACAGTCAAGGAGACGTTTTGGATAATTATCATCTGTAAAGAAAATCGGCTTCACGCCATTGCTCTCCACCCATTTTTCCTCATCAACTGCCTTCGCCAGCGCATCATCAAGCTTTTTGCGTGTAATCTTGCCTGAACCTAATATGTTGATAAGCTGGGCGGTATCAGCATTAAAAAACTCCTCAATACTGCCAAAACGCCGCAAAATCTCGCCTGCTACGCTCAGTGACATCGGGCGGAGCAGCGACATTGCTATTTTATATGTCAAAAAGGAGTAATTCATGGCTGTTTCATGCGTCGGTTTTAGAACATTATTGCTCAAGATACTCTTTAAACGCCTCGGCTATCTCTTCGCCACGCGTAAGTTTGCCTTCTTTGAGTGAAACCACCGTCACCACTGCCTTTACCACAGGGCTATGGTCGCTTTCGCGGTATATGTCTTGATTGAATACAAATCGTGGTCCGCGGCGAGAGATATTCAGGCAGCTTATCATTGTGTCGCCTGACCGCAAAGGCGTCATATAGTCTATTTCAAGGCGAGAGAGAACCGGGTCTATCCCCTGCTCTCTCATTTGAGCAAAAGAGAAACCCACATGGCGACAAAACTCATGGCGAGTATGCTCAAGATAATGCAGGTAATTTGCGTTATTCACTATCCCCTCAGCATCTATCTCATAGTCGCGCACATCTATCTTGTATTCGAATATATAGTCTTTTTCGTTCATGGCGAATTATGAAAAATAAAGTGTAAAATTACAAACTTTATTTTTTATAGCCAAGAATTTTCACCAAATTTATTTCAGAAAAAATCAACAAACCCCTAAAAATGTCTCTATTATCTATCCTCTCCTTCCTCATTCTTTGCCGCGGGAACGATAAACGAGCTAAATTCCCACAGAGAATATATTGGGATAAACACGATAAACAGGGTGAACGGGTCGCCCGTAGGCGTGATGATTGCAGCCACTACAAGCAGTGCCACAATAGCATGGCGACGGAAACGGCTGAAAAACGCCTTTGTCAATATTCCGAATTTCCCCAAAAGCCACGCGAGCAGCGGCAATTCAAACACGAGCCCCATTATCAGGCATATTCCCAGGAAATTATCCATATAAGAGTCCAGCGTGAGCGTGTTTTCTATGCTCTCGCTCAGCTGATATGTGGCAAGGAAGCGAAGCGTGAGCGGAAATACGAGAAAGTAGCCCACTGCAAGCCCAAGATAAAACATCACGTTGCCAAACAAAAACGCTGTACGCGAATTACGCCGCTCCTCGGGATACAATCCCGGACTGACAAAACTCCATAACATGCTGATAATTATGGGAAAACACACCACCGCTGCCGTCCATCCCGCCATAGACAGATGAGTAAACAGCTGCGATGCAAGGTTTATGTTTATCAGGCTTATTTCAAACGGAGGACTGCCCGGCTCCGGCGGCATTATAGCGTCAAAGAGCGCGTAAAGCGGAAAATCTCCATGCGTTGGCGCAAGCACAACATTGTCAAACAGCCACGGCATCACCAAAAACATGGCTACCGCTACTGAAATCACCACCAATGCGATGCGGAAGAATATTTTTCGCAGCTCGTCAAGGTGGTCCCAAAACGACATCTCTTTCAGTTCCTCTGACACCTATCTTTTCTACGATGAAGTTACCGGTAAATTCTCAGGAATGACTACTTTTTTTCGTCTTCCTTCTTCACTTCCTCTTCTATTTCCTTTTTTGTGTCGTGAAGACCTTCCTTAAATGCAGAAACGCCCTTTCCGATGCCGCGCATCAGCTCAGGAATTTTCTTTCCACCAAAAAGCAGGAGAATTACAGCGAGGATTATTAGCCATTCCCAGCCGCGTATATTGCCTAAAAATAAGGGTATTAAAGCGTACATTGTATTTTTGAGTTTAGTTTATGTTTTGTTTTATGGTGTAAAGGTAATAATTATTTTTCAATCCTTAAAATAATTCATCACATTTTCTCAAAAGCGCTTGGGTCTGCCGTATATATCACCACTGCGATAACCAGCACTATTACAATGAAATATATCACATAGTATATGCAGCCCAGCAACATAGTCAATATATATCGCCAAATTGACTGCCACACGCTCTTGCTGTCAAACAGCTTGTGCAAAATCAGGAATATTATCACACATCCATAGATTGACTGTATAAAATCGCTCCATTTATCGCCGGCAAATGGCGTGATAAAAATATCCATTAGGATTGTGACCGCTGTAATGGCGCTCAACGCATACACCGACGCCGCAGCGTATTCCGCCCATGTGTAAGCCGCTCCTTTTGTGCGTGAATACACTGTCTTAACAGCCAACACCATCGGGATACGCATCAGGATTAGTGTGATAATGTCTATATATAGTATCGTCTTTCCCAGCTTGATAATTGTTTCCTGTATCGCGGGGAAACCGTAGGACTGGTTCCATATATCTCGCAATGACTCATCGCTCCCGGCGCCCATTATCGTGTTTAGGATGGCACGGAAAAAGAATAGAAACACCAGTGTCGTCATCGGTGCCATATAGCATACCTGATGGCCGCTCAGATAGTCGCTTATCACCTTCCACGGGCGTATAATCAGCTGCCACACGGTCTTGAGAAACAGAGGGTCAAGCCTTAGCACGCTGCTTATCGTCTGCTTATACAGATTCGACGCCCGCAGACGACCTATCATCATAGACTGTCCGCAGTTTGGACAGAAATTCCCGGTGCTGACCGTCCCGCAATTTGCACACGTTTTTTCTTCGATATCCTCACATGCAGCTTCATCTTGGCACACCACGTCTGTTTCAGCCGCTTCTTGCTCTGCTATCGTCGCTGTATCTCCGTCGCAAGGCTTTTCTATATTCGCTTTTTCCTTTTCCATCTTCTATTTTCATTGTTATTTCTGCAAATATACGAATATTTTGTAATTTAAACACTTAATTGCCACAAAATCGAAAAAACTAT
>CALYOL010000219.1 GCA_945231345.1 uncultured Porphyromonadaceae bacterium | reverse complement strand
GGCGTTTTTATATGTCATTTGCAAAGTTAAGAAAAAATATGGTATAAGCAAAATTTTGGGTAAAAGATGTGATAAATGTTACATAAATATTATGAAATCAATAAATTTTGATTATCTTTGCAGAGCGAAACGGAAAAAGGGTCTTGCGATGAGACTTTATTTGAGGCTAATGTGCTGAGAAGAATGGTCTGTCGTTTGGCTTGAGTTAATGAATGAGCGATATTTATTGTGAGATGTGATATTTAATCAGATTAAGTAGATATTGTGTTGAGCGACAGGTATTGCGCAGGAATTATAAAACAGAAAAGCAAAAATTGACCAACATAAAAATGACCAACAAAAATGGACTATAGTCTTTTAGAATTTCTTGGCCTTTTGGGCGCAGTGGGATTGTTCCTATACGGAATGAAGGTGATGAGTGAAGGGTTACAGAAGGTAGCGGGTGACCGTCTTCGAAATATCCTTGGAGCAATGACACGAAATCGTTTTACGGGAACGATAACGGGCTTTTTCATAACGGCACTCATCCAGAGTTCGTCGGCGTCTACGGTAATGGTGGTAAGTTTTGTGAATGCAGGCTTAATGACGCTGGCTCAATCAATGGCAGTCATCTTCGGTGCGAATGTCGGAACGACGTTTACCGCATGGGTGATTGCACTTTTTGGTTTTAAGGTGGATATATCGGCTTTTGCGTTGCCGTTGATAGGCCTTTCAGTGCCGCTTTTGTTTTCGTCAAAGAGCAAGCATAAGTCAATAGGCGAGTTTATCATAGGTTTTGCGTTCTTGTTTATGGGTCTGTCTCTGATAAACAAGTATGTACCGGATTTGCAGAGTAATCCGGAGATGTTTGCATTCTTGCAGCATTATGCGTCGATGGGCTTTACGTCAGTGTTGATATTCTGTCTTGTAGGCCTTGTGGTAACGATGATAATCCAGTCGAGTGCAGCGACATTTGCAATAACGCTGATAATGTGTAGTAAGGGTTGGATAACGTTTGACTTGGCGTGTGCACTGGTACTTGGAAGTAATATAGGAACAACAATAACACCGATATTAGCGTCGCTGAGCGGAAATGTAGCGGCAAAGAGAACGGCGATGGGTCACTTGCTGTTTAATTTCCTGGGAACGGTGTGGACACTTGCGGTGTTCTATCCGTTTGTAAACTTGAACTGCTGGATAACTCAGACGATAGGTCAGGGCGACCCGAATGCGCTGTATACGTGGGTGAATGGGTTGCAAGAGACCAATCCGGAGGTTTACAGTCACCTGTTTGACGGCACGCTGAGCGAGAAGAATGAGTTTGTGATGCAGATGTTGAAGATGCAGGTAAGTGTGTCGTTTGGTCTATCAGTATTCCACACAGTGTTTAACGTGATAAACTTGTCGGTGATGATATGGCTGACGAATGTGTACGTTAAGATAGTGGAATGGATAATGCCGGCAAAGCACAAGGAGGACGAGGAGTTTACTCTGAAGTTTATATCAGCAGGTATTTTAAGTGCGTCAGAGCTAAACATAACTCAGGCAGAGAAAGAGATATACGTATATACAGAGCGAGTTCAGCGGATGATAAATATGGCTCATGAGCTGATTCATACAGAGGAGGATAGTGATGATTTTGTGAAGCTCTATTCACGCCTTGAGAAGTATGAGGATATATCAGACCGGATGGAGATAGAGATAGCCGACTATCTGAACAGGTGTGCCGAGGGAAGGCTATCTGCAGAAGGTAAGCTTCATATCGCCGGAATGCTAAGGATAGTGTCAGAAGTTGAAAGTATAGCGGACTGCTGTCTTGGCGTGGGCAAGATAATGCTACGCAAGATAGATGCGAAGGCGAAGTTTAATGATGCAATCTATCAGCATATTGACTCGATGTTTGCGCTGGTGAAGGATGCGATGACAAATATGATGGGTCTATTGCAGAATTTTGAGAATCCGAGCATAACGGATATAAATGCGTCTTACAATAAGGAGCGAGAGATAAATAATATGCGAAACCGTCTGCGTTCTGCGAATATTGAGAATATCAATGAGCGTCACTATGAGTATCAGGCGGGTATATATTTTATGGACCTTGTGTCAGACCTTGAGCGTACAGGTGACTACATCATAAATGTTGTAGATACGATGAAGGAGGACTTTAGCAAGGAGATAGCGGATTAGAGAATAGCGGCGGAGTGACTCTGCCTATATAATAAAATTTTGACAATCAGGGAGATATGTGGCGAATGTAGCGCAATGTCTCCCTGTTGTAATGTGATGTAAGATGAGTGTTGAGAGTTTGATTTATTTGAGTTTAATTTTTTTTAGGATAATTAAATGTGGTAATTGAGAAATTATTTTTACCTTTGTATCTTAAAAATAATTGAATGTTATCACCGATAATAAAACAGAGTAAGATAGACAATTTGCGCCAGCTGATAGATGGTGCGAGGAATATAGTGATTACTACTCATTTGTCACCGGATGGGGATGCTCTTGGTTCATCTCTTGCGCTGTGCCGCGTTTTGGCGAAGATGGGGAAGAATGTGAGGGTTGTGACGCCAGACGTGCCGACGGCTACCCTGATGTTTCTGCCTGGCGTAAAGGATGTGCTGGCGTATACAAAGTATGGGGAATTGGTTGAGATGCTGTTTGGTGCGGCAAATCTGATAATCTGCCTTGACTTTAATGACGCTCATCGCGTTGACAGAATGGAGCATCTTTTGCTGAAATCAAGAGCGGCGAAAGTGATGATAGACCATCATAAGAATCCGAGTGATTTTACGGTGCTGACAATCTCTCATCCGGAGATATCATCGACGTGTATGCTACTTTACCGAGTTCTGTTTCAGCTTGGATTGTCAACTATGATAGACAAGACGGTGGCGGAGTGTATTTATACGGGCATGATGACAGATACGGGAAATTTTTCGTATAATTCTCAAGACCCGGACTTGTATATCGTGATATCTGATTTGCTGCGACGCGGGATAAATAAGGATGAGCTGTATCGCCTTGCGTTTAATGTGAAGAAAGAGAGCCAGCTGAGGCTGAATGGCTATGCAATCGACCAGAAGCTGACAGTATATCCCGAGCATCATGCGGCATCGATAGTTTTGACGATGGAAGAGCTGGCAAAATATAGCTATGAGAATGGCG
>CALYOL010000218.1 GCA_945231345.1 uncultured Porphyromonadaceae bacterium | reverse complement strand
GTCGTGAGGTCTCGTGGGGTCGGAGATGTGTATAAGAGACAGGTTTAGAGCCGTCGAACGAAGAAGCGCCGATTTACCGGACATATTCGGTCCCGTTATCATCATTATCTGTGTCCCGTCATTATCCAGTGTCACAGAGTTTGATATATAGGGCTTGCCTGGCGGCAGGTTTTTCTCTATCACGGGATGACGTCCCTCTACTATCTCTATTTTCAGAGAGTCATCCACCACCGGGCGGCAATATTTATTTTCCATTGCCACATGTGTGAATGCCACAAGTACGTCAAGTCTGGCTATCAGCTTGGCGTCAAGCTGGATTGCCGGAGTATATGTATTTGCCATTGACACCAGCTCTGAATAAAGACGCGCCTCAAGCACTTCTATTTTCTCCTGGGCTCCAAGGATTTTCTCCTCATATTCCTTCAGTTCCGGAGTTATGTATCGCTCGGCATTCACGAGGGTCTGCTTGCGTATCCATTCTGCCGGCACCTTGTCTTTATGCGTATTGGTAACCTCGATATAATAGCCGAATACGTTGTTATAGCCTATTTTCAGCGATGGAATACCCGTAGCCGCAATTTCTCGCTGCTGCACTCCCAAAAGGTAATCCTTGCCCTTATACGCAATATCTCGCAGCTCGTCAAGCTCTGCGTTCACGCCCGGGCGGATTACGGTGCCGCGGTTTACGGCTATCGGAGCATCTTCTACTATTTCCTTCGCTATACGCTTGCTCACAGCTTCACACGAGTTCAGTTGCTCACCCACTGCACGCAGCACCGGCAGGTCTGCCGCAAGGCACATCTGCTTTATCGGCTCAATAGCTATAAGCGCATTTTTCAGCTGTATCATCTCGCGAGGTGATACGCGCCCAAATGAAATTTTAGACGTTAGCCTCTCTATATCACCGATTTGCTCCAAAAAAGAACGAATTTCCTCTCTCTGCTCAGGGTGACGGAAAAAGTAATCCACCACGTCAAGGCGATTATTTATTTCCTTCACGTCTTTCAGTGGAAACAGAACCCAGCGGCGAAGCATACGCGCACCTATCGGAGTGACTGTACGGTCTATGATGTCAAGCAGGCTTTTGCCGTCTTCCGAAAAGCTGTCCACAAGCTCCAGGTTTCTCACCGTAAAGCGGTCAAGCCGCACAAAACGGTCTTCCTCTATCTTGCTTATTCGTGTGATATGCGACGTCTGCGTATGCTTGGTTATATCCAGATAGTGAAGTATCGCACCAGCTGCAACTATGGCATTGGGCATTTTCACTATTCCAAAGCCTTTCAGGGTCTTTGTCTCAAACTGTTTCAGCAATCGTTCTTCAGCCGCATCCTCTGTAAAAATCCAGTCATCAAGCTCATACGCAAGGTATCGTGCGGTAAATGTCGTTTCAAGCTTGGATTTTGACCCGCGCACCACCAGAACCTCTTTTGGCGAAAAATTCGCCATCAATTTGTCCACATAGTCGCTGTCACCCTCTGTAGTCAGAAACTCTCCCGTTGAAATATCAAGGAAAGCCACGCCTATCTCCTTGCCGAAATGCACCGCCGCAAGAAAATTATTCTCACGATGGTCAAGCACATTGTCATTGATTGCCACACCGGGGGTGACAAGCTCTGTAATACCGCGCTTGACGAGCTTTTTCGTCATTTTCGGGTCTTCCAGCTGCTCACAGATTGCCACGCGCCGTCCCGCACGGATTAGCTTCGGCAAATACGTGTCAAGGGCATGGTGGGGAAATCCCGCAAGCTCTACTGTCTGAGCATACCCATTCGCTCGCTTCGTCAGTGTGATGCCCAGGATTTCCGATGCTGCAATGGCATCTTCAGAAAATGTCTCATAAAAGTCACCTACCCTGAATAGCAACACCGCATCGGGATGTTTCTGTTTCATCTCGAGGTATTGCTTCATCAGTGGGGTTTCTACTATCTGTTTTGCCATCCTTTTTTCGAGTTTAAGTGTGTAAAGTTACAAAAAATTTTCCTATCTCGCAAAATTAAATTTTGCTCTTTGAAAGCATAAATATTTTAACACAATCCATCAATCTTCAAACAAAACCAGCAAATTCCTATGTACCAACAACTTAAAAACAAATTTTGCTAAAATCAGACAAATAAATCACCATTTTTTGCTAAAATCAAGACATTTAAAACCCCGTTTTTTGCTAAAATCAGACTTTTAGCCCATAAAATACGATAAACACATTCCAATTCAAACCGCCAATTTTCATTGTTTTCAAAATAAATTAGTATCTTTGCAATAAATACATTCCATAAAATCACCCCATATAACTCATACTATTATGGCTACATACCCTAACCCTAATTGGAACTACCCCGAATGTTTAGCTGAATACTCGATAGACGCCAAGAAGAAAAAAGCTGAAGAAATTTACGCCAATATAAACAGCATATATGCGAAATTCTACAGCGACATTCTCGAACGCTGTGAATGCGATTTCAAGCTCGCTTCCCTCGTCGGATACAAAATCGCCACAGAATTTTATAAAGATACAGTGCCCGGAACACCACATCCGCAAGGATTAAGCAATGTGGAAAAATTGATTTTACCCATATACTACTGCGGAGGCAATATGTGTAGTGGACGTTGGTTTTCTATAAATCACCTCGCTTTTTCATCGCCCGATTCCATAATCGGATTCAGAGATTCCGAATACACCGCGCCGCAAGAATACTTCAAAATTCTCAAAGGACTCAAATTCATCGGCACCCATAAAAACTGGACCTTATTCAAGCTCGACCGAAATTCCACAGACGACATGACCGGCATGTTGTACTCTCCACTCGAAAAAAACTTCACCATCGAGTTTGCCCATTTCCCTCACGACGCCGAAAGACGATTCATCTTCCGTTGGGTGGACTGCTAAACAAACGTCTAAAGTGCTAATAGCATAACATCGCTTCTACCACCTTCTCCGCCTCCTCCACCATCGTTGCATTATTCAGTGGCAGGGAAAGACACTCTCGGCAAATACGTTCAGTGACAGGGAATGACAGCCCGCCAAAAGCCTCAGCATAGCAAGGCTGCAGATGCGGCGGAGTCGGATAATTTATGTCTGTGGCTATGCCATGCTCCATAAGTTTTTCACGCATAGCATCACGCTTTTCCGTCAGGATTACATACTGATGCCACACA
>CALYOL010000217.1 GCA_945231345.1 uncultured Porphyromonadaceae bacterium | reverse complement strand
AGCCAGAACCAGAACCGACTCCGACTCCTGGAGGAAGCTTGACACTTCCGTCTGAATTTGCGTCAGAATGGGAATATTCAGCAAAGAAGGGTAATAGCTGCGCATTTATGGACCCGAGCAATGATTATTCACGCAACATGGTGCTCAAGGGCGGCAACCTCTATGTGCTCCAGCGCGAGGCATCAGATGCAAATATCCATATAGTAGATGCAATGACGGGTGTGGATAAGGGCACTCTGCCATGCACAAGCATAGCAGCCGGCACATATAAGTTCTTCTCAGTTGGCAATCTTGGCGGTACCATCGTAGCGGCATCAGCAGCCCTAAGCGGAAGTTCCAACCTGAAAGTATATGCATGGAGCAGCGATACGTCAGAGCCGACGACAATCCTTGAGACAACAAATCACGGCGGACGTGCGGGCGACCTTATCAGTACTTACGGCAATATCAACGATGGAAAAATCTATGTAAGTTCAAATACAGGGTATGCCGGAAAGATTTACGTTTACACCGTGAAAGACGGCGAAGCAAGCTCCACACCAACAGTAATCACGCTTAAGGACTCAAAAGGCAATGACTTTGACCTTGGCGGAGCATACGCGGTGATAGAGGTACGTCCACAGGCAGACGGCACTCTAATCTGCTCAGGAAAGGGCGGCGCGACAGCACAGTTTAAGGCAGACGGCACATATATCAAGTCGCTTGCATCAGCTGCAACAGACGGTAACACATACGGTTCAAGCTACTGTCCAATCACGTTTGGCGATTATAATCTTGCAGCTGCAGTTACATACAAGACAGGCGTACAGCAGGGTTATCTTAACCTCATAAATGTGAGTGATGGCATAGAGAATGCGACAGTGTTGCACAGCTATGGTGTACTTGGCAATAGTGGCGTCAGCAACGGTACATTTGTATCAACAGCAATTGCAAAGGTGGAGAATGAGAAAATTCACCTTTGGGTACATATCCCGAAGCAGGGAGTTGCAAAATATGTAGCAGCGGGAGATTACTCGGGTGCGAGTGAGATTGTTGCAGAAAAGGGTATCACTTTCAGCGGCGATACATTCTATGCTGAGGGCGCTAAAATAAGTGTTTACAGCGTGTCAGGTGTAGCGGTAGCTACTGCAACAGATGAGTTTAATGCAGAAAGTCTTGCAAAGGGCTTCTATGTGGTAGTTGCGACATATACAGACGGCAGCAAGATTGTGAAGAAAGTGGCAATCAGGTAAATTCAAACATAATCCGATAAAAAAGCGTCATGAAAATGGCGCTTTTTTTTATTGGTTTAGAAGACAGGCAGTTATGGATGGTTTGGATAAAAATAATGTTAAAGATAGTTAAAGGTATTGACAAAGGGGGTTCTGAAGTTGTAACTTTGCAGAGAAAAAAGTGAGTATAAAAAAGAGGTTTAATTTACCAGGGAGAATGAGAAATGAAAAGCACAACAAAAATCACTAAATGTGTAAAAATGTGGCAAATGCGAAAAAAATTGCGAAGAAAGTTTAATTATTAAAAAATAATTAGTAGATTTGTAGTTACTTTTCGCAAAAAGTTTAGCCATGAAAAGCAATTTACTGAAAATCAGGGGATTGTGTATTAGTGGCGAAGAAAAGCAAAAAAAATTATTAACAAACAAAACAAATACTAACTAAAACCAATCTCTATGAGACTAAAATTGTTTCTAATGCTCCTGTTAGCGGCAGTATTTCCGAGCTTGGCACAGACTGCGGGTTTGTCAGGACGCGTAGTAGATGCGAGTAACGGAGCGCCCGTAGCAGGTGCAATCGTGACACTAATGGGACAAGACAAGTCAGTGGCAACAGGACCTGCCGGTGATTTTCTTATCAGCAAAGCCCTACCGGGCGAAGTGACAGTAATAGTGGTAGCGTCAGGATATTCTGATGGCATCACTACTGCAGAATTGTATAATGGTCAGACAGTGGCAGTAGGCGAAATCTCTCTTGTGTCAGAGGGCGATGGCTACTATGATGACCAGATGGAAATGTCGTTTGATGAGAATGTATTGGAGGATGAGGAAGGAACAGCCCAGTCAGTGACAGCGTTGAGTGGAGCTGCCGACAATATCTACTACAATACAGCTAACTACAGCTTCTCGTCAATGTTCTTCCGCCAGCGCGGTATGGACTCACAGTATGCAAAGACGTATATCAACGGCATAGACATGAATGACCCAATCCGCGGTCGTTTCAACTATTCATCACTTGGAGGTATGACGAGCCGTGCGTTCCGTAACCGCACCAACACAATCGGCCTTGCAGCAGCGGCCTACGGCTTTGGCGGCGTGAACGGAAGCTCTAACATCTCCACAATCACGAGTGAATATGCACCGGGTTTCAACGGAAGTGTGGCATACACAAATGCGAACTATATGTTCCGCGGCATGGTGACATATTCAACAGGTATCAACCAGAATGGCTGGGGTTTGACAGTAAGCGCCATCGGACGCTATGCAGATGAGGGTCAGATAGAAGGTACTTTCTACAACTCATTCGGCTACTTTATCTCAGCAGAAAAGGTGTTTAACAATCAGCACTCACTGACATTTACCACATTTGGGTCACCGACACAGCGTGCAGGCTCAAGTGCCACATATCAGGAGGCATACGACCTTGTAGGGGACAACCAGTATAACCCGACTTGGGGATGGTATCAGGGCGAAAAGCGTGCGTCACGCATCACAGAGACATTTGACCCGACATTCCTCCTGAACTGGATATGGAAGCCGAGCGATGCAACAACAGTTAATACAGGTGCAGCATTCCGCTCAGTGAACTATTCAAATTCCGCTCTTAACTGGTATAACGCGAATGACCCGAAGCCAGACTATTACCGCAATCTTCCATCAAACTTCCTTGATGATGACGGTAACCCGACAGAGCAGAGTGAATACGTTGCCAACCTATGGCGTACAGACGATAGCTATCGCCAAATAAACTGGGATAGACTCTATACGATAAACGCAATGAACAACTATGAGAATGGTCTGCCACAAAATGTAAACAATCAGAAGGGTAGCAGCTATATACTTGAGGACCGCCACAGCAACAACCTGCAGTTCCAGCTCAACTCAGTAGTAAATCACCGAGTAAATGAGAAGATTTCATTGCAGGCAGGCGTTAACTTCAGCTATAC
>CALYOL010000216.1 GCA_945231345.1 uncultured Porphyromonadaceae bacterium | reverse complement strand
GACGGAAATGGAGTCTCAAAACTCAGAGCCTCATGCGTGCGCGGCTGATAAAAAGCCAGTTTATACGCATGCAGACACATACGCTTTGCACCATCCTCTCGAGCCCCATACTTATAGTCACCGAAAATAGGATGATGAATTACCGACATATGAACTCTGATTTGATTTTTCCTACCCGTATGCAAATGTAATTCTATGAGTGACAAGCCATTACCTCTTTTCAAAAGTTTCCAGTCTGTCCAAGCCCACTTCCCGCCATTATTACTGCGGCTACTGATAATTTTCAGGCTTTCCGTATCCTTTAGCCAACTCTTGACACTACCTTCCGCCTGTTCCATTTCTCCCTCTACCACAGCAACATACCGCCTGTCTATGATGGTCTTCTGCCAGTCCGCAGTTAGTAGCTGCTGCACCTCTACACTCTTTGCATACATCATCAGACCCGTCGTGCGGGCATCAAGGCGATGTACAACGTGTGCTGTGCAATTCTTTCGCGTATCCACAAAATATCTGTCAAGCAAATCCTTCATATTCAGACTATTGCGCCCAACTCCCATCGACAGCACCTCATCTGCCTTATTCACCACTATCACATCGTCATCTTCATATACGATGTCAAAATATGGCGTATAGTCAAAACTTCGGCGGTCGCCTCCGGGATGCTTGCTAATCTCCACTATCATCCCCGGCTTAACAGCAAAATCATGCCGTGTCACCACCTCGTGTTCAACCAACACGCCTCCTCCGCCAAGTATCGCCTTGGCTTTTGTCTTGCTTATCCCCGAGAGGCTTTTCATGACAAAGTCGAGAAGTACGCTCTCCTCCTTCGCCACAAACTGCGTATATTTTGTATCCACTCGGCGTACGCCGCCGGTAGCCCTGTTTCTGTTGTTCCTCATTTCTGATGATTATTTATTGCAAAATTAGCAATTTCAAGGTTATTACGCAAATTATTGTTACAAAACAAGTCGCATTATATTTATTATTGCTACCTTTGCACTCCGTTTATTAAAAAAAATCACAATGAACAAACTACTCTTCACACTCATCGCACTGATGGCTGCTGGCACAATAGCTGCCCAAAACATACAGCTACACTACGATTTCGGACGAAACATCTATTCCGACGAACAACCTGACAGACAAAAAGTTACTCTCACTCTCGAGCAATTTAAGGCTGACCGCTTAGGCAGCTGGTTCTACTTTGTCGACCTCGACCTCAAAAGCGAAGACATGTCTTGCGCTTATTTAGAAATCTCTCGCGAATTTAATCTCAAAACTGGTTCTCCATTCGCTGCACATATCGAATACGACGGAGGACTGAACCTTGGTGGCAGCTTCCAGCACGTCGGGCTCGCCGGTATTGCATACAATCGCCACTCTGACGACTTCAGCAAAACTTGGTCTTTGCAGTTGATGTATAAACAGCATTTCAAAAACGATTTTCTCTCCGCTCTCTCCGGTTTCCAGCTCACCGGAGTGTGGGGCATTCAATTCATGAACCGAAAAATGACCTTCAGCGGATTTATTGATATCTGGAACGGTTATATTCCCAAATGGAACGAACATGGCGAACAGAAAAAAGGGCTTGTCGTCCTCACAGAGCCACAACTGTGGTATAATTTCTCAAACGTCTTCTCCGTTGGCACTGAATGGGAAATCTCAAACAATTTCATCTATCACAATGGTACAAAAACATTTTACGTCAACCCAACACTGGCTGTGAAATTCAATCTTTAAAACTCAATTTTCCACAAAAAGTAAGAGCGACCTCACTTCATGAAAATGAGTCGCTCTTTACTTTTTTTTAACTTGTTTTCTCAATTTGCCACAAAACCGCTAATCCCGGCTGACAATGTTGGTATCACCTGATACGCACGAGCAAACTGGCGGATAAATTCCATCGCACGCTTTGATGGATGTGGGGTTGAAGTATGACTAACTTCACCTTGTGGCTTTGAAAGGGTTGGAGTAGATTTTTCCTTCATAGGCAGGTCTTTTTTTAATAGTTACTGTACCTTTAAAACGCATAACATTGCATTTTATTATCACTCTTAAAAAAATTTTTTCAACCCAACAACTTAATTATTCGCACTTTATTGCATTAAAAATGTTAAAAGTTATCAAAATCTTACCAAAAAATTTGCCACTCTCATATAAAAACGGTAAATTTGCGGCAAAAATAACGTAATTATAACACTAAAACTCAAAGCCTATCGAAACATTACTACTCTAAACTATAAAATAGAGACAAAATGCAGAAAACAGTTAAAGTCACCGACGAAGCATTGGTGGCTGCTTATGCAGGTGGTAGTAATGAGGCTTTCGACACCCTTCTTAACAGGTATCGAGAACATGTCTTTTCATATATTTTCCGAATAGTAAAAAACGAAGAAATTGCCGACGATATTTTCCAAGAGACTTTCGTCAAGATTATCATGACTATCAAGCAAGGAAAATATGTTGAAACTGGCAAATTCAGCGCTTGGGTTACTCGTATCGCAAGAAATCTCGTCATCGACTACTACAGACAGGAAAAAAGCGAAAACCTAATCTCTATCGACAATGAAGACATCGACCTTCTTAACCGACGTGACCTCTGCGAAAGCAATATCGAAGACAACATCGTTCTGCATCAGATTCATAGAGACATTCGAAAACTCATTAAATCCCTCCCGGATGCCCAGAGAGGGGTCATTGAAATGAAATTCTACCAAAACATGTCGTTTAAGGAAATCGCCGACGCAACAAACGTCAGCATTAACACCGCTCTCGGACGTATGAGATACGCACTGATGCACATTCGCAAACTCGCTAAAGAAAACAATATCGCACTTTCATTCTGACTTTATGGCTAACGACTGGTGGACATCCCCTACACTCAGCGATAACGGTAATACTATCATCGTCACCGGGCGACGAGACATTGACAAATTCCGCAAAAACCCTAAATTCTCTATACGTATCGAAGTCACATTCTCTTACGACCCTAAAGAAGACGGAATGCCTGACTACGAAACTTCTCTCCTAATTGAGCAAGCACACGACGCTCTCGTCGAAACATTTGAAAAAGACCCAATTGCAGTCCTCACCGGCATCTACACCGGCGACGGTCAGCGAAATTGGGTTTTATACACACTCTCAAATATCATCTTCGCAAAA
>CALYOL010000215.1 GCA_945231345.1 uncultured Porphyromonadaceae bacterium | reverse complement strand
CCACCCCACCCCAGATATTTTTTTTCAAGCAGTAGACTGAATACGAGATGTAGAGATGTCTCGTGGTCTCTGAGATGTGTATAAGAGACAGTTCAGATTCTGCGCACAAACGGCGAGCTTGACGAGGAATTTAAGTCGGAGGGCGTTGGCTCGCCCACCAAGAAGTATGTCAACAGCAATCCGTCAAATGCTCTGTGCTTCGACTATGACAGTCTGAAATCGATGCTCGACCTCAATCTCGAAACGTTCCGCATGACCGAGGACGAGATGAACGCCGACGAGGACGATGGCGACAATGGCGAGAATCCTGTCAGTCCTCAGCATGATACCGAACCCGAATTGCCATTTTAACACAGGTCAACTATGGTGATAATCCCCACAGTTGAACCCGGCAGTTGCGGTGATTATCGACGCAACTGAAGCCGAACAAACCATGCAGTTGATACGATTATCGTATCTACTGAATTAAAAGAAAATTCATTTATCCAAATAATTTCATCATTATGGAAAATCAAATCATTTCAACCATCAACGGCACGGAAATCCTGACCGTTGACCGGGACGGCGAAGTCTTCGTCCCCATCAAACCTATCTGCGAAGCTCTCGGCATCGACTTCGCAACACAGTACAGGAAGCTCCAATCTGATGAAACACTCAGTTCAACCATTGTCATTATGACAATAGTTGCTACCGATGATAAAGAGCGGGACATGGTCTGTCTGCCTCTCAAATTCATCTACGGCTGGCTGTTTACCATCAATCCCGGCAAGGTGGCGCCGGAGGCCCGCGAGGCGGTCATGCGCTACCGCCGCGAGTGCTACGAGGTGCTGTATGAGCACTTCACCGCCTCTATGGCCCGAACCATCGAGACCAACAACGCTGAAATCGCTCTGCTGAAAGAGCTGAACGGCGTTATCATCGACGAGAAAGAAGCTAAGGCTCAACGCCGTAAGTTGGAGCAGTCGCTCCAACGTCTGCGTACTGAACGCCTCAATCCGCAGCCTAAGCTGTTCTAATACCTACTTCCCTACCCATCAAGCCATGCAGTTTGCGTGGCTTTTTCTATGCCGTTTCGGGGCATTTTTTCAGCGTTGCCGCCGCAAACATCTGACCCGAAACGGACTTACAGCACTTACCGAGTCTACTTGCTTATTTCTCAATTTGTTACTTTTTCAAGGCGTACTTACAAATCATCTACAAAAAATTACAAATTTCGATTTCTCGATTTTTGCGCTTACAAACACTTACAAAGTTACAGGCTATATATTCTTCTTTTTATATTCTTAAAAAGAGATAATATATATAGCACCAGCGCTTTAATGCAAGCATCAAAGTCGCTGTAACCGCTGTAATTTTTGTAAGTGTCCGACCCTATATGCCCCTCAGGAAAATAAAATTTTTCTTTCGGCAAACTTCGGCACGTTTCGGCGCGTTTCGGCATTGATAATCAGCGTGTTACGCTTGATTATCTCGGTTTTTATTGCTAACTTTGTATCAGTAAAAACCGGTGTGAATGAGTAAATTTCTCCTATATCTGCCTCTTGAAGATTATATTGCTCAATGGTTTATCCATGAGCAAGGTGGCTCCGTGCCGGTACAGCTTACGCGAGGTTCGGTAGAGAGCAAACTGCTGGAAGTTTACCTCACCAACCGCCCTGAAGATACTTTGCCTGAGGTCTGTTCGGAGGGAATGACCGCCATTGCTATTCCCACGTTCCGCAATCGACCGCCGGAAGTATTCAACTACTTGCCGAAGGCTGCTCTCAATTCGTTGCTCAGCATCATACGCTCGCGCTTCGATGTCAAGCTGTGGGAGGAATTGCATCACTTCGGCAAGATTGGCAAGAGGCAGGATGAACTCATTTACGCATGGATGAACAAGCACGGTATCGATTCGACCGAAAAGAACTGGAACGCTATCGCAAAGCGGTATCAGCGTCAACGCAACATCTATCTGGCGCGTGAACGTGCAAAAAAACAATATTCTCGAAAAAAATCTTATTGATTTCGGGCATCGAAAAAAATAATTCTACGATTTCTACGATATGCGGACAACAATACAGATACTCCCCGGAATTAAAGCTATCGGCTGGGTCGATTGCCGACACCTGCCCAGGCGCGTTGACCTGTCGGCCATCTGCGGTATGACGGTCGCTGTCCTGACGGACATTCACCCCATACCGTTCTTCGACGAACCTACCTGCGAGTGTCAGCACAAGAAGGACGGTGCCGGGTATCAGGACACCGCCACCTTGAAATTCCTTACGGGCAAGGAACTTCCCCGGAGTGCCACACTCGGCTTCGTCGTTACCGATGTCAACGATAAATCTTTCCTTATCGGCTCGCTCGAAGCTCCGCGTCCGCAGGTGGAGTGCCATCAGCTGACCGGTGTACCGTCAGGCGATGCCGCCGGATATTCATACGAAATAAAGCACGTCGCCCTAAAATCGATGGTGCCGTGCGTGATATAGCACAATCGTTCAACAGCGTCATTTTCATAGATTTTGAAGTTACCGTACCGCCGGTCCGTGAGGATAGGCGGTTTTTCAT
The DNA here is from genome assembly GCA_945231345.1 of uncultured Porphyromonadaceae bacterium. Taxonomy (GTDB): domain Bacteria; phylum Bacteroidota; class Bacteroidia; order Bacteroidales; family Muribaculaceae; genus CAJUPY01. The sequence goes on along the minus strand of CALYOL010000215.1, from coordinate 632 downwards.
TGGTAAGAGTCACCCTGCTGTGAGCGCGACATCTTCCTTTGGGGAGGAGAGAGGTCAGACTGCGGAACACTGTTTGCGCTTATCCATTGAGCAGTCTATGAACAGGACGGCTCCGTGGTCGAAGTGGGATTCTTTCCTCGCTGCGCTACGAAAGCGCTTGAGCGATTAGCCTATTCGTGGCGCTCCGTTTCTTGATGCGACGGTAAATGTCCCGGTGGTCGCAGTAGCCCTGCGGGAGTCGGTCATTGTGAAACTCTTTCTGCTGAACGGCATCTGATTTCTGACCGCGCCTTACGCAAAGCGTATTCCTTGATTTTTTTCGTGGACGAAGTCATCCTCTCTGCTCTCGCTTCCGTCGGGGCCTCGTAGTCAGGAACGTTTTTAGGGGAGGGTCTGCATCGTCAGCGTAGCCTTGCAGTTTATGGTGTCGCAATCGTTGAGCTGCGCTATCCATCAGGCACACCGCCGCCGTACTTGCCATAGTCGTAAGCACCGCAACAGATACTCGGAGCGCTCGCCGCCGGGTCTCCTGTGGTAAGGCAACTTCGGTTCGGGTGAAGTCCAATCGTGGCGGTTAACCGCTCTCCGTGAGCCTCGTTCCTGCTTTCCGTCTTACATCTGCTTTTCCATTC
>CALYOL010000214.1 GCA_945231345.1 uncultured Porphyromonadaceae bacterium | reverse complement strand
GTTTTTTAGATAGTTTTATGAAATACAGTTTATTACTTACCAATACAAGCAATGGAGAGGAGAGAGCAATAATTGTCCCTGCTCACCTACCGTTAGAAGACCTGAGCGCAAAGATTAAGGTAGAATTTCAATTGCCACTATGTGATGAGGGGTGGCACAGATTTCTGTCACGAGGCACAACATACGTCATTGACGAACACTTGATTTCAGAGCCGGAAATACAGAGTGAATGCGGGCTGCGCGCGGGACACTACAGCTCCAGCGAACACATACGCCTAAGCAGTATGTTTACAGTTCTTGGCTCAAGCGTGACCTATATCCAAGATAAGCATGGCTTTAACGCCTACAAGATACGCATCACTTTGCAGGAGCGTATCTAAAAGCATCTAAAATAATCTCAAATTGCCATCATTTGCTATGAGATGACTTCTTGGCTTTGGCAATATGCGCCACCTTCCACATTACGGCACTGTATGGTGCAATTTTAGTAGCAAAAGGTATTTCAGGAGAAAGGGTCATGTCTGATTTTTCACCAGTCAGCAACTCAACAGCAGTCACATCTCCTTTAGGAATGTTAAGCATGCCAAATGCAAGGTCCGGAATATTTATTTCTACAGAAGCCTCGTTTGCAGAAAAGTTTAGGGCTATGATTATCGTTTCCTTGCCAGTGCCTCGCAGGTAAGCATACTGACGGTGAGGATTAAGGTGAGGATTATCATAATTTACATACATCACGTCGAAAAACATACCACGGGCAATGGCTTCTTCGCTGTTGCACATATTCAAGACAGCAGAGTAAAGTTTACGCAAATCTTTTTCCTGTTTCGTAAGCTTTGCCAAGCTTGGCTTGCCGTCGTTAAGCCAACGGCGGAGCGTAGGAATACTCCAATAGTCGAAAATCGTGGTTCGTCCGTCATGTCCACTGTATCCCTCAGCATCTGCAGCCCGTTCACCCAGTTCCTGCCCCATGTATATCATCATCGGACCTGTAGAAATGGTAGCACTCGCTACGAGCGAGGGAGTCACAACGTCAGCCCTGCCGGCATACTGGTCTGAGGCAAAGCGCTGTTCATCGTGATTTTCGAGGAAATTCAACATATTGCCGCCAATACCGTCAACAGCCTGCCAGCAATTAGTAATCTGCGCAGCTGAAACGTGAGAGCATTGTATTCCGCGGAGAGTGTCGTAAAGGTTTACTTTGTCGTAAAGATAGTCGAAATGTGCGCGAGAGATAAATTCGCGATATTGTCCAACGTTGTAAATCTCAGCTATGAAAATTATATCAGGATATTTCTCTTTTACGTTTGGAATAGCCCATTCCCAAAATTCAGTAGGCACCATGAAAGCCATATCGCATCGGAAACCGTCGATTCCTTTAGCAGCCCAGTATCGAAGTATATTGAGCATCTTAAACCACACCGGCGGAATAGGCTGGAAATGCCGGCTACCATCGCCGTAGTCAATGCCATAGTTTAGCTTAACGGTTTCATACCAGTCGTAACGCGATGGGAATGCTGTGAAACAGTCATTACCAGTGGCTTTTGCGGGAAATTCCACATATGCGTCGTCACCGTTGCCCAAGTCAATATCCGGAGCAAACAGTTGGCGCGGGATATAATAGAAGTCGTTATTTACGGAGAAAAACATGTTTTGGTCGTCGTTAACGCCAAAATCTTCAATACCCACAGGTTTGGCGTCGGAGTGATAACGTCGAGCCAAGTGATTAGGGACGAAGTCAATAATCACATTCATACCTGCGGCATGAGTGCGTTCAACAAGAGCCTCAAATTCTGCAATTCTGTTCGGGACATCAACAGCGATATCCGGGTCAATGTCGTAATAGTCGCTGATAGCATAAGGGCTTCCCGCCTTACCTTTCACCACATGGGGATTATCAGGGATAATTCCAAAAGCGGAGTAGTCTGTGGCATGAGCATGCTCAATCACGCCGGTGTACCACACATGAGTGACTCCGAGTTCTTTAATTGATTTGAGGACTCGTGGAGTAATATCGTTCATCTTCCCTACCCCGTTTTGCTCAATATCACCATTAGGGACACAAGTTTCGCACTTATTGGAGAAAAGACGGGGTAAAAGTTGGTAAATGACCGGTTTCATATCAAATTGTCTATAGTTTTTGTTGTCTGTTTGCGACAAAGGTACGCAAAAAATTCCACACGTTCAAAAAAACGAGAGACAAAGTGAAAAAATGCGTATAAAACGAAAAATGCTGTAAAAAAGTTGTTAAAAATTTTCGTTACTCCAAAAATGTTGCGTAATTTTGCACAATTATTTTTCCGAGATGAAAGAAGTTCAATATCAAGGGCTCACATTTGAGCCATACATCGAGAAAGAGAAAATAGCAGCCCGCGTAAAAGAGCTGGCTGAAGTTATCAAACGCGATTGCGAGGGCACAATACCTCTATTTGTGTGCGTGCTGAACGGAGCATTCCCTTTTGCATCAGACCTTATCCGCGCTTTGGATATAGATGCGGAGATAACGTTTATCCGCCTGAAAAGCTACGAAGGGATGGGGTCAACGGGAGTTGTCAAAGAAGTACTGGGTCTTGCAGAAGACCTTAAGGACCGCACAGTAATCGTGGTGGAGGATATCGTGGATACAGGTACTACAATCAAGAACCTCATCAACGACCTCAAAAAGCAGCAGCCAGCAAAGCTTAAGGTAGCGACTCTGCTGTTTAAGCCCGAATCGCTCAAGGAAGACGTGCATCCGGACTATGTAGGATTCTCCATACCTACAAAGTTTATCATCGGCTACGGTCTTGACCTCGACGGGCTGGCAAGAAACCTTGAAGACATCTACGTCCTCAAGCAGTAGTATAGACTGGCTTTCAGTCTTTTTTTATATGCCGATTTTCTTAGGAAAATCAGGCAGTTGCGCTGTGCGCAAATAAAGTATTTGATTTTTAAGGTAAAAATAGTAAATCTGTATAGGAAATGTTTAACGTTGTAATTTTTGGAGCTCCGGGCAGCGGAAAAGGCACCCAGAGTGAACGAATAATAGAGAAGTATGGTCTTTACCACATTTCTACGGGCGAAGTGCTTCGCGACCATATATCTCGCGGTACAGAGCTCGGCGTTATTGCAAACAAATATATTTCACAGGGTCAGCTCATCCCGGATGAACTGATGGTAAAAGTTCTTGAACACCTTCTTGACACTCA
>CALYOL010000213.1 GCA_945231345.1 uncultured Porphyromonadaceae bacterium | reverse complement strand
ATAAAAAGATACAATAATGTCAAAAAAGCTGAAAATTGTTGGAGAATACAATAAAAAGCAGTAAATTTGTGGCAAAAATAGAAACAAAGGCTTAAAAATTATAATAATTATGGCAAAATTGAATTTTGGCGGTGTAGAAGAGACCGTCGTAACGCGTGAAGAATTTCCATTGGAAAAGGCACGCGAAATCTTGAAAGATGAAACAATCGCCGTCATAGGCTATGGAGTTCAGGGACCCGGTCAGGGACAAAACCTTCGTGACAATGGCTTTAACGTGATAATCGGTCAGCGCGAGGGCAAAACATTTGAAAAGGCAATCGCAGACGGTTGGAAGCCGGGCGAAACACTGTTCAGCATTGAGGAAGCATGCAAGCGCGGCACAATTATCTGCTGCTTGCTGTCAGACGCAGCTGTAATCAGTGTATGGCCAACAATCAAGCAATACCTTACAGCCGGCAAGGCATTATATTTTTCACATGGCTTCGCAATCACATGGAGCGACCGCACAGGTGTAGTACCACCGGCAGACGTAGACGTAATCATGGTGGCTCCAAAGGGTTCAGGTGCATCAGTACGCAGCCTGTTCCTTGAGGGTCGTGGTATTAACTCATCGTTTGCAGTATATCAAGATGCAACAGGCAAGGCACTCGACCGCACACTTGCCCTTGGTATCGGTATAGGCTCAGGTTACCTCTTTGAGACAACGTTTACTCGCGAGGCAGTGAGCGACCTTACAGGCGAGCGCGGCTCGTTGATGGGAGCAATCCAGGGTCTGTTCCTTGCACAGTATGAGGTTCTGCGTGAAAACGGACATACTCCATCTGAAGCGTTTAATGAGACAGTAGAGGAGCTTACTCAGTCACTTATGCCGCTGTTTGCAGCGAAGGGTATGGACTGGATGTATGCAAACTGCTCAACAACTGCTCAGCGAGGAGCTCTTGACTGGATGGGTCCATTCCACGATGCAATCAAGCCTGTAATGCAGCAGCTCTATAAGAGCGTAAAGGATGGCGTAGAGGCTCAGAAGTCTATTGACAGCAATTCTCAGCCGGGCTATCGTGAAGGTCTTAACGAAGAGCTTCGCCAGCTGCGTGAGAGCGAGCTATGGCGCACCGGAGAAACGGTACGTAAGCTTCGTCCGGAAAATAATTGATACTGAAATATAATGATTAGTTTCGTGGTGGTGTATCTTGATGGTACGCTGCCACTTTTGTTTTAAAGTGTGATGATGCTTTTGTTCTCGCAGGAGAGAGTGCGAGCGGGAAATTGCTCAACGAGCTGGAGATTGTGAGTAGCCATAATGACGGCCGTGCCCTCGGAAGCGATTTTGTGGAGGTGTGCGACGATTTGCTCTCCGGTTTCCGGGTCAAGGTTACCAGTAGGCTCGTCGGCGAGGATTAGCTGTGGTCGGTTCAGGAGGGCGCGAGCGATTACGATACGCTGTTGCTCACCGCCTGAAAGCTCGTGAGGCATTTTGTATGATTTTTTTAGCATACCGACCTGTGTGAGGACTTCTTCAATTCGAGCGTCTATGTCGTTTTCGTCTTTCCATCCAGTAGCGTCGAGAACAAAGCGTAGGTTTTCATAGACGTTACGGTCTGTGAGGAGCTGGAAATCCTGGAAAACGATTCCGATTTTTCGCCGGAGGAACGGTATGTCTTTTTTAGGGATGTCAATAAGGTCATATCCAAGCACTTGTGCATCTCCGTCGTGTATTGGAATTTCTGCGTACATAGATTTCAATAGCGAGCTTTTTCCGCTGCCGACTTTTCCGATGAGGTATAGAAATTCGCCTTGCTCGAGAGAAAGGCTGACGTGTTTCAGAACGACGAGTTCTTTACGGAGAATTTCAACGTCTTTGTATGTAATAATGCTTGCCATGGATGTGAAATTTTTGCAAATATAGTGATTTTTTTGCTTCGTTGGGTATAAATCGCTAAATTTGCAATATGAATTTGTCTTTAATGATATCAAAGCGATTGCGGCTGAAGCCTGAGGGGAAAGGACGGCGTCAGTCTCCGGGAGTCACGATAGCGGTGACGGGTATAGCGGTGGCGGTAGTGGTGATGATACTGACGCTTGCTGTGGTATCCGGCTTTCAGAATCAGGTGAGGCAGAAGGTAATGGGTTTTGATTCACAGATAACTGTAAAGAAATATACTACAAATTCTTCAGAATCGCCTTTTTTTTCATTCAATGACTCGATATCGGGAGTTATGCGGAGTGTGTTGCCGGAGGGGGCGGTTTTGTCGCCTTGTATCAGTGCAACGACGCTTCTGAAAACGGACGAGGACTATATAGGTCTACAGCTTGTGTCAGATGATGAAACACTAAATGGCTATATATCAGAATATTTGGTGGATACGGGCGATAGCATTTTGCCGGATGAGAAGAGTGTAGCCATATCGCGAATAACTGCCACGAGGCTGAATTTATGTCGAGGCGACCGCATTTATGCACACTTTTTCGTAGATGGGAATGTAAAGACGCGGAGGCTGACGGTAAGTGCTGTATATGACACGTCGTTTGGGGAGCGGGATAAGCGGATAGCCTTCTGTGACAGCCGTTTGCTTCGGTCGGTATATGACCTTGACGCAAATGATGTTGAAAAAATACACATTTCCGGCTTGCAGTTTTCGGAAATAGAGTCTCTGGCGGAGGATTTGCAGCAAGTGTTTGTGGCAGAGTATTATAGTGGAGGAGTAGGTGATGTTTATCAGGTGGAGAGCGTGCTCCGCACAGGTGCTGCGTATTTTGGATGGCTTGACCTGCTGGACACAAATGTGGTGGTGATAATCATCTTGATGACGGTAGTTGCGGCTTTTACGCTTGTGTCATCGCTTTTTATCTTGGTGTTAGAGCGAGTCAGAATGATAGGTGTTCTAAAGGCGCTTGGTGCGACAAACGGGATGGTAAGCCGAATATTCGTATATTTGGCTATGCGCATAATGGCATACGGGCTATTGATAGGGAATGTGTCCGGTCTGTTGCTGATATGGGTTCAATGGCAGTTTCGCGTGTTGCCACTTGACCCGGAGGCGTATTATCTGTCTTATGTTCCGGTAGAATTTAATTTTATTCCATGGATACTGCTGAATGTTGGTGCGGTTTTGGTAGCGTGGCTTGTGCTAATATTGCCGGCAATGGTAGTGAGCCGCATTTCACCGGCAACGACGATACGCTATGAATGAAGAAGTGAATGTATTTCCTTTTTAAGTATTGGCA
>CALYOL010000212.1 GCA_945231345.1 uncultured Porphyromonadaceae bacterium | reverse complement strand
TTATGCCGGAAGAGACGTATGGAAGCTTAGCGCAAAACTTGTCGTAGTTGTCGCGGAAATAGTGAGCGAGAAAATAGTGGCGATTTTGGTCGTATTCATCTACATTGACCTCAAAATCAGTGGATTGCACACCGCCTTTTGTGTTTACGGTCTTAGATTCAGAGTTTTGCTGCGACACGAGGAGAGTGGTGGTAAGTTTGCCGAATTGCAGCTTGGATTTAATACCGAAAAGTGCTGTGCTACCGCGGATTAGCGAAGAGCCGGTTGTCATGGAAACGTTTCCGGCTTCGATGCTTTTTACAATATCATCTTCCTGCCCTTCGTATGCGAGTTTGATGTTTTTAGAGTCAAAATCGAACGTTGCGTCAGTGTTATATGTCATGTTGAACTTCATGCGGTCTCCGACACTGGCATTGATAGTGGCTTGGATTTTTTGGTCAAAGTCGAAATAGGTCTTTCTGCGGCTGTCCAGTGAGAGGGCGGGGTTGTCGGTCTTGTTAGAATTGATAGCCATTTTCAGCTGGATAGAACCCTGAGTCTTGAGCTGCACACCACCGGGACCGAAGATTTTCTCCAGAGGTCCGAGTGCGAAGTTCATGTCAAGCACGTTAAACGGCTCTTTGTCTTTGCTCTGCGCCAGCTCAGTATTTTTTTTGTAAAGGTAAGACTGCATAGACTTGCGCAGCAGCCAGTTGTTGTATTCCTGTGGTGTGAGAATGAACGGAACACCAACCTCTTTTTCACCGATTTTGGTGCGGATGATATAATTGCCTGATTTTAGGTCGAGTTCAGCCTCAGTCTTGATGTTAGAAGGAGTGACGAGGTCGAGAGCGGAGCGTTCCCCCATAAGAGTTTCGTAGTCGTATGGCACGGTAGGCTGGACTTTGACCTTGCTGCCGTCTTCTTGAGCAAAAACAGTAAATGGCATCACTATCGCCAGCAATGCCGAGAGGAAAAAATGATATGTCGCACTAACGTATTTCGTCTTTTATACCTTTGATTAACAGTGAATTACATCATGCTGAGAGCCTTTTTAATAGCCACTTCCACCTTTGCAGACGGCTCTGCCTCGAATACACGCTTAAGTGCTTTTTGCGCCTGAGGCTTAGGGAAACCGAGCATAACAAGGGCAGCGAGAGCCTCTTCAAAGACTTCAGATGTAGCTTCAGCCTGTAGTAATAACGTAGCATCTACCCCTTTTATTTTATCTTTGAGGTCAACAATTATTCTTTCCGCCGTTTTTGCGCCAATACCCTTCACTAATTTAAGGCGTTTTACGTCGCCGGAGACTATTACCTGTTGCAGCTCAGTAGGTGCTATAGAGGAAAGAATCATTCTTGCAGTGGCAGAGCCAACGCCTGAGACACCTATAAGCTGTCGGAATATCTCCCGCTCCTGAATGTCGGAAAAGCCATATAGGGTTATAGCGTCTTCACGAATAATTTCATGGACATAAAGTCGCACCCCTTTTCCACCGCTTTCGTTAATTGCCGTGAACGTATTTACAGAGATATTAAGCAGATAAGCCACGCCTGCCTGAGTTTCAATTACGGCTTCAGTGGGTGTCAGCCCTGTGATGTCGCCTTTGATGTATTCTATCATGATTTTTTATTAATTTCTTTCTTACTTAGGATAAAGCGTAGGACGGCTTCAATTAAGCCAACGAAAACGAGCCAACCCAAAAACCAGCCAGTAAGCCTCCAAAATCTGGTGGAAAGGTCAGTCACCATGTGATTTGGAAAATCTGCGCCATATTTACCCTCCTGCCAGTCGCCACGCTCAACGAGTGATGAAATCGTGCGCTTCCACTTGATAATCCCGTCTTCGAGATATACCAGCGACATTTTTCCGCGGACGAGCGACTTCAGTTGGGTGTCTTCAGCAGAGAAACATTCGTAGTTTGCCATCGAATAGTCCTTCCACCATTCAATACCCTCATGGTCTGCGGCAAGGAGAGCAATGAAATCAATGCCGTTTTCGTTGCAAAGCCTGTAAAGTTCATTCACGAAATAGGTGTAAGAGAGGTCAACGCGGTTCATTTCCGGCACAACAAAGAGCATCTGCTGCCCTTCATTAGCAATCACATCTTCAGCCACCTCCTCATCGCCATCGAAAATGGCAAGCTCTGCAGTGTTTGCCTTTCCTGTGCCGTCTTTACGCTCCACAAAAGTCCACGATGAGTCTTGCGGCAGATTGTCTGCGGTAAATTCCTGTGTAACAGAGCCGTTTGTATAGATAAATGTCACTTCAGCATCGTCATCGGTCGTCTCTCTGAGTATCTTAGAGCCTTCCGGAAATGGGCGGAAGTCAATCATTGGCTGAACATTGTAGCATGTGAGGCTGAGGAAAGTCATATATACGAGTCCTCCCATCCACACAAGCCATTGCAGCTCGTCGTGGTAAACTTTCCGGCGCACGTATTTATTGTACTTTATGAGGTAAGCCACCCCGGCAGTGATGAGAATGTTCTTGAAAAATGTTGCGCCATTGCTCAGTGCCACAGCGTCGCCAAAACATCCGCAATCCTCTATGGGTGAGGCAAAAAACAGCCAACCTGACAGTGGCAGCATCACCGCCATCATCAGTCCCATTATCACAGGCACTACTCGACGGTAAGACCCTAAAAGCAAAAGGAGTCCACAGAGAAATTCTACCGTGGCGACGGTCATGCACAGAGTGAGGCTCACAGAGCGCGGGAGCACTATGTCCATCACGCTGAGGTATTCCTCCATCTTGAATATAAATCCCCACAGGTCAATGCCTTTCACAAATCCGGAAAAGATAAAAGTGGCGCCGAGCAATATGCGCAGCGTCACCACTATCACTTTAGCATAGCGGCGATTTAGTTTGCGGAGATTATCTTTCAGGTCTTGTTTCATAAGATAGGTTAGGTGAAGTATTAGGCCGAATAATAATAAATTAACTCAGCTTAATGATGCCGAAAATGGCATAGTTTACCATATCCTTGTAGTTGGCGTCGATTCCTTCAGACACTTTAGTGTCTCCGGCATGATTTTCAATTTCCTTAGTTCTCTCGATTTTCATGAGAATGAGGTCAGTATAGCTTGATACCCTCATTCCACGCCACGCCTCGTCGTAGTCGTGGTTTTTTGCGAGCATAAGTTCACGAGTTTCCGCCATAAACTTGTCGTAGAGCGCGATAGCCTCCTCGGAGGAAATATCCTTAGAGTCGCTCCAACCCTTGCAGAGCTGTATTAGCCCCATAATGCC
>CALYOL010000211.1 GCA_945231345.1 uncultured Porphyromonadaceae bacterium | reverse complement strand
CAATCTCTACAATCGGGCTTGACGGTGTGCTGTATTTCATCGGTTTCAAAGACTCAAATATCGAGATAAGAAAGTAAGTAATATCTTTTTATGCAAGAGGCAGGCAATTACGTCTGCCTTTTTGCATATTTTTTTGGCAGTGGCAAAGATAATTAGTAACTTTGCAGTGTAAAAAAATATGGGAAGACTACTTTCGATAGATTATGGGCGTAAGCGGTGCGGAATAGCAGTGACTGACGTCCTGAAGATTGTGGCTACGGGATTGACTACTGTGGCTACAGCCAAGCTTGTTGAATTTATTAAGCAATACGTTGAAAAAGAGGATGTAGAGAGAATAGTAGTGGGACTGCCAACGACTATGCGCGGCGAGCAGAGCGAGTCAATGAAATATATCACTCCCGGCATCAATCGCTTGCGTAAAGAGCTGCCAGGCATTGAGATAGTATTTTTCGACGAGCGTTTTACGAGCGTGCTTGCCCACAAGTCTATGCTCGCATCGGGTATGAAAAAGACAGACAGACAAGATAAGGCTATCGTAGATGAAATTTCCGCCACCATTATCCTGAATGATTATTTACAAAGCAAATTATATAACCAATGAAATTACCAGTATATCTTTACGGGCACCCCGTACTCCGCAATATCTCTCAGCCGGTAAAGGCAGACTATCCTGAGCTGAAGACCTTGATAGCAAACATGTATGAGACTATGTATGCGTCAGAGGGAGTTGGGCTTGCTGCACCGCAGATAGGAAGAAATGACCGTATTGTAGTGATAGATGCCGACCCTGTGGCAGAGACCTTTCCAGAGTGCGCGGGGAGAAAACTTACACTCATCAATCCTGAAATAGAAATACTCGACGGCGACACATGCAGTCGTGCGGAGGGTTGCCTTAGCTTGCCCGGACTGTCTGAAAACGTGAGCCGCGTGGAGCATATCCGCCTTAGATGGGTAGATGAGGACTTTAACGAGCATGAAGAGGAAATATCAGGCTTTCTTGCAAGAATTGTGCAGCACGAGTGCGACCACCTTGATGGAAAACTTTATATAGACCACATTTCGCTAATCCGCAAGCAGCTAATCCGCGGAAAGCTTCACAATATAGTGGAGGGAAAGACACGGTGTGATTATCCTGCAAAGTATGCACCCAAAAAACGCAAATAATTTAATATCAATATATTATGGCAGACGATAAAAAAGTAATATTTTCGATGGTGGGAGTGTCAAAGACCTATCCACCTCAAAAACAAGTACTCAAAAACATCTACCTATCATTTTTCTATGGAGCCAAAATCGGCATAATCGGTCTTAACGGTTCCGGAAAGTCTTCACTGCTGAAGATAATCGCCGGTCTTGATAAGAGCTATCAGGGAGAAGTGGTATTCTCTCCCGGATATACAGTGGGCTACCTGGAACAGGACCCCCAGCTTGACCCAGAAAAGACCGTGATTGATGTGGTTCGAGAGGGTGTTCAGCCTATCATGGACCTACTGGCGGAATTTGACAAGGTCAATGAAAGCTTTGCAGACCCTGAAGTATTGGAAGACCCGGACAAGATGGATGCGCTCATTGCACGCCAGGCGGAACTGCAGGACAAGCTTGACGCGTCAGATGCATGGAACATAGACAATAAGCTGGAGCGCGCGATGGATGCCCTACAGTGTCCTCCCGACGACCAGCAGATAAAGACACTGTCTGGAGGTGAACGCCGCCGTGTGGCACTTTGCCGCCTTCTGCTACAGCAGCCGGATATACTCCTCCTTGACGAGCCTACAAACCACCTTGACGCAGAGTCAATAGACTGGCTGGAGCAACACCTGCAGCAATATCAGGGAACAGTAATCGCGATTACTCACGACCGCTACTTCCTTGACCATGTGGCAGGCTGGATTCTTGAGCTGGACCGCGGCGAGGGGATTCCATGGGAGGGAAATTATTCTTCATGGCTTGACCAGAAGACGCGCCGCATGGCTCTCGAGGAAAAGCAGGCGAGCAAACGCCGCAAGACCCTTGAGCGCGAGCTGGAATGGGTTCGCATGGCACCAAAGGCACGTCAGGCAAAGGGTAAGGCACGTCTATCGTCTTACGACCGCCTCTTGAACGAAGACCAGAAGCAGAAGGAAGAACGCCTTGAGATATTTATCCCTAACGGTCCTCGCCTTGGCAACAAGGTGATAGAGGCAACGGGGCTTACAAAGGCATTTGGCAGCAAGCAGCTGTTTAAGGACCTTAACTTTTCACTTCCGCCAAACGGAATTGTAGGCGTGATAGGACCAAACGGAGCTGGTAAGACTACACTTTTCCGCCTCATCATGGGGCAGGAAAAACCTGATGCCGGAAGTTTTGAGGTGGGAGAAACCGTAAAGATAGCATATGTAGACCAGACTCACCACGACCTGTTGCCTGAAAGCACTGTGTATGAAGTGATTTCACAGGGTACGGAGACATTCCGTATGGGCGGTCGCGATGTTAATGCTCGTGCTTATCTCTCAAAATTCAACTTTACGGGAGCAGACCAGGAAAAGAAAATCGCGGTGCTTTCCGGAGGCGAGCGAAACCGCCTACACCTTGCAATGGCGCTGAAGGAAGAGGGCAATGTGTTGCTGCTTGACGAGCCGACCAACGATATTGACGTGAATACCCTTCGTGCGCTGGAGGAAGGTCTTGATGACTTTGCCGGATGTGCTGTGGTAGTTAGCCATGACCGTTGGTTCCTTGACCGTATATGCACTCATATCCTGTCGTTTGAGGGCGATGGCAAAGTGGTGTTCTATCAGGGTTCTTACTCAGACTATGAAGAGTATAAGAAAATGATGAACGACGGCAAAGAGCCACCACGCCGCCGCTACCGCAAGCTGATGGAATAAAAAGTGAGCAAAAATTACAGAAAAATTTCAATAAATTTTTGTAAAATGGTTTTTTTGTCCTAAATTTGTGGGATAAAACAAGCACGATGAAGAAAAAAATTAACTAAACAAAATTATAAACTTAACATCAACAATCAATTTATGTGGTTAACTAACTCATCTATAGGCAGAAAGCTTGTCATGTCGCTGACTGGCGCTTTCCTTGTCTTATTTGTCACGTTTCACGTTTTGATGAACGCTGTGGCTATATTCTGGCCAAGCGCCTACAATGTAGTGTGTGAGTTTTTGGGTGCAAACTGGTATGCCCTCATCGGCAGTGCCATTCTTGCAGCCGGCTTCCTTCTCCACATTGTGTACGCAATCTGGCTGACAATCCAAAACCGCAACGCGCGTGGTAA
>CALYOL010000210.1 GCA_945231345.1 uncultured Porphyromonadaceae bacterium | reverse complement strand
GAATAAAGTTCTCTATTCTCTCTTATCTATTATCTATTCTCTAAATAAAGTTCTCTATTCTCTGAATAAAGTTCTCTATTCTCTCTTTCCCAGCATCTCCTGCTTCGTAATGCCGAACGCCGCCATAACAGCCTTTCGGATACGCGGAGCCTGCGCACACTCCGAGCGCAGAATATTCAGGATACAGTGAAGATACCCATCAGCATTCGTCAACCCACACAGCTGACCCACTCCACAGCTGTTCAGCATCGTCTTTTCATTCAGCACACGGATTACCGACGCATAATCCCCCTTTTTTGAATACTCCGCAAACTCAGCACACAGCTGGGCATAAATACCACCCGGATTTATCTCGTTTACAAGCTCCATCATATGATTTTCCAGGTCTGTTATCTTGGCAAACTTCCGGTCAATCCTATACTCCACCATCCGCTTTACACGGTGTCGGGTATGCTGCAACGCCTGCTCCTTGAGCTGCTCCTTAAATATGCTTAATATTTGCTTCTTGACGTGCGCAAACACCTTGTTTTCATCCTTGTTGCGATAGCTTGCCACTGCCTTTACTACATCCTCAAGCAGCAACAAATTCTCCACCTCCGCCACATCCGGAACAAGGATTTTCTTTAGTCGAAGATACTCCACCTCCTTCGCGTCGCGCCGGTCGCGGTCCACTATCCCATAGCTGTCAAGGTGATGAAAACCCGTCTGGTCATTAAAGGTGCGAACTGTCTCTATAACCTTGTTGCAGCTGCCAAGCGGCTTTACCGTAAACTCCGGGAATATTAGAGGATAGAGCTTCGAGTCTATTGAATGTGTGCTGTCGCCCTCTATGAAAAGCACCGGCTTTCGTGAACCGATAATCGAAAGATAAACCTCGTCGGAAAGTCCACTGTAGTCGTTCACTATCGAGTAGTCCCACCTGTCTGCTGTCGCATCATAGTCCTTCACCCACACTACAGTCGTGCCAAGGCGAGACGCTGCGAAATCAAGGTCGTGAGTCGTATAGACAAACGTGCAGTCGCGCCGCATATTCTCTATCTCGTTCCACAGCATATTGCTCACCGTTGGATGCAGGAAGATGCTGGGCGAATCCACAAACACCGTAGCGTTCTTTGGCGCATAAAGCACCGCACCAAGATAGAACAGCACTGCCTTTTCACCGTCAGACAGCCTCATTGGTGAATAACGCCCTTCATCCCCGTTTTTACGAAACACCAGCTTGCCTTCCTCAAGGAGTATTTTGTTTGAAGGGAATATTTTCTGCCATACGCGTATCACCTTGTCCAGCTTTGTCTGCTTCAGTTCTGCACCACTATTCTCTGAGTATATAATCTTGTATTTCAGCAGGTTTACTATCTCATCATGCAGCAGCAAAGCCACCAACTTGTCGGCACACAGGTTTGTATCCACATGGAATAGCGATGCTCGCTCCACCATCTTGTCATATATCTCATCTATCGAATCCGCATGGCGTGCAGGACGTTCTACACCGCCATATAGCGCATCAAGGGCTGATAGGCAAAATGCCTTGTCCTTAAGGTCTTGAATCAGATAATCAGTAAATCTTGTCTTTCCGGCTCCATTTGCTCCGATTATCAGAAGTTGGTCGCGAAATTCACACAGTGTACGCTGATTTTGACGATTGGGTGGCAATATTATTTTCATGGCTATCCTGTTTTATTTATAGAACAATTAAAACCGCCTAAGGTTTGATTTAGCCCATAATAAAGGGAATTAGGTAAACCGGCAAGAATATAACGTCTTTATCTTTGCAAATATCCTTTGTATAGGCTAAGTATTTTTTACCTATCCTGTCAGAATATTTCTCACAGAACAAATCAAGAGAGACATGGCGTTTATAGCTTGATGATTTCACTTCTATAGGACAAATCTTGTTTTGTTGAGAGACTAAAAAGTCTATTTCATACAGATGATTGCTCGTTTCGCTGCCAAACGTGTAATAATACAGTTCATTGCCCATCGCCTTGAGCATTTGAGCTACGACGTTTTCATATATATATCCTAAATCGGCTGATAGCTTATCACTCAGCAGTTTCTGGTAGATGGTATTCTCGGTATAGTCCTTATCCTTAAATGCCATAGTGACAAAAAGACCTGTATCCGCCATAAACATCTTGTATTTTGACACATTCTTGTGCAAATTCATGCCCACACTCGGGTCATTTGCATGATATGCCATGTTTATTGTCATCGAATCTTCCATATCGGCTATTACTGCCTCTATCGACTCGCTTCTTCCGTTTTCTACTACCGACGCGATATTATAGCGCGACGAATTGCTTGTAAGCTGTGCCGGTATTGATGAAAATATTTTTGACGCTCTGCCGCTCTGGTCTATTTTGCGAAAATCATCTTCATAAAGCTCTAAAATATTCCTTTTTATCGAATCTACGATAGACAGGTTGTTTGTTCGTATATATGCGTCAACTG
Source organism: uncultured Porphyromonadaceae bacterium (assembly GCA_945231345.1). Lineage (GTDB taxonomy): Bacteria > Bacteroidota > Bacteroidia > Bacteroidales > Muribaculaceae > CAJUPY01. The sequence goes on along the minus strand of CALYOL010000210.1, from coordinate 819 downwards.
CCTGTGGCATTCCGCCTACAAGCATATAAAGTCTGAAGTCTCGCATCAGCTTTCTATGCACCGCATCTCCAAACGGCCTTAATTTCTCATAATTATCCTTGATGAGCACCATCGTGGATTTATCGCCAAGAGCCCAACGAAACTCTTCATAATCCATCGGATACATCGTGATTCGGGTTTCCTCGCTGGGTATGACTATGTCTTTTACGTTTTTCTTCAGCGTCAGCAGTGAGCCGGTCTCTATATAGTCATATCTGCCGTCTTTTACAAGGTATTTTATCGCCTGACGTGCCAAGGGCTGCAGTTGTACCTCGTCAAATATTATTACTGACTTTCGCCTGTATAATACTACGCTATACATCTGCTGAAGACGAGTAAAGAAATAATCAAGGTCTGTCAAATCCTCAAACCACCCATTTACTTCCTTTGAGATATTTGCAAAATCAACTATGATGTATGACTCATACTCATTCTTGGCAAATTCTTCTACTATCGTTGATTTGCCTACTCGCCTCGCCCCTTTCACGAGCAAGGCTGTCGTGCCGTCATGCTCTTCTTTCCACTTGAGCATCTTTGCATATAATTTCCTCTTAAATACCATTTTTTCACTTTATTTTAATTGATTATCCTCTTTATTTCCCGAATTGACAATAGTACCATCAACAGGCTGGCTCGGAGAGTCACGTTTTATGGCATAGCTACTGTTTTTTGTGATTTTTCGGGATTTTCATTCTTTATTATTCGCTTGATTTACACCATTATTTTCCTTTTTCTTTTTTGCAAAGATAGCACTTTTTACAAAAATCCCCAAATCTTTTT
>CALYOL010000209.1 GCA_945231345.1 uncultured Porphyromonadaceae bacterium | reverse complement strand
TGTCAGGTTTTACTGAGCCTGCATAGTTTACAGGTACAACTCCGTAACCTTCAACACCTTCTACTACCATTTCTACCTTTGCTTCTGGGTCATCCAGCTTGATGCGCTTAATACCGCTCTTGTGAAGAGGATTTGATGCATCGTATGCCTCTGCCCATACATAATGACCTGACTGCTGAGACTTAAGGTCTTCTGTATTTGCGATATCTGACTCTGTTGCTGCACGATAGCACCAGTACATGTATTCACCTGCCTCATCAATTGCAAGCTGTGAAATACCTACATGCTCATTTGTTCCGCTTCCCTCATAGTATACAGGCGCACCGTCTACCAGCTGGAACATCTGCTTGAATGTTGCATAATCTGGATTTGGATTTGCCTCAAGGTCTGAAAGTTTTACGCGGTATAGACCTCCCTTGATGAGTGTGCCGTCTTCTTCAGGTCCTGACACTGATAAAACTTCCGCATTTGCTGAGCGGCCTGCCTTTTCAATGTAGATGTAAAGATAACCATTCTTAGCATCAATGTTGAAGGTTGTAAAGATTGGACTCAGGTTGCTGAGAATTTCAGGATATGAAGGCTTTACACCACTGTTGATGTCCGCTTCTTTAAACTTGAAGATACCCTGACCATTATACTTAAGACCAAGCCAGTATAGTGGCTCTGGCTCTCCCTGTGCATTCTTGTCTTCTGTGATGGCAAAACCACACTTAATACATCCGTATGCCCATGGGCTGCCATAGTAACCAAGCCAGTTATTTTCCATCCATGATGGATAATTCTGTGAAAGTGCGATGGCATCTGCCGCAATCTTGCGGATACATACGTTACGGTCGTTCACAAACAGTGTATCACCATAGATATACAGGTTGAACGGGTCTTTGTATGCATTGTTGCCTGCATTGTCAAGAACTACTGCCTGGAAAATATTGTCATTAATCTTTGAGATGTAGAACAACTTACCGTCACCTTCTACACCTGCTGAACCTGAGTATACAAACTTCTGACCTGCTGAAGAACCATAAATACGATTCTTAAACTGGATGAGCTGGAATGTATGAGGTACACTTCCTACATTGTATTCGTCAAACTGACCGTCTGCGTATGCACACTTCAGCATACCGTCTGTGCTTGCAAAGTAAAGACCTGCAGGCATTCCCATATTCTGACCACCTGCTGCAAGGTTTGCGTCACCCACGATGTTGAGGTGACCCCAGCCCGCTGCATTCTTGTAAGTATCCACAAGGTCTACCGGAACAAGCACCTTGATGCCACTCATTTCTGCAGTAAATACGCCCTCCGCCATTGCTGCCGGATATGTAGCGCAAACTGTGATTGTCTGGATGCCGCTGCCCTTAAACGCATCTGCCTCAAGAATTGTCAGCATTGAGCCAAGATTAAGAGAAGCCAGTTTTGGAGTATTCAGGAAAGCCTCCTGCTTTACGATATTTGGCTCGCGGTCAATTACATATTCCTCAAGTTCAGGACAGTTTGCACAGATACCATAAGGAATTTCATAGCCGTCTACCTGATTTACCTTCTTCAGAACAGGGCAGCCTGCAAGAACATAGCGACCTATAGTACCACCGATTTTCACCTCTGAAATACCGGTTTCTGCAAGTGCATAATCACCATAGTTTGGTACCCAACTTACATTAATCTTTGTCAGATTCTTAGCTCCATGGAATGCATGTGCCCATATCTTTGTAGCTGTTGTATTAGCATACTCAGTAGTAGGTGATGCTGGTGGGAAGAATACGATTTCCTTACCGTCTGCTGTGACAATCGCTTCTTTTTCAACCTTATAAGACTCGTTGCCTGCTACAATTGAGACACTATTCACATTTGAGCAAAGCATAAATGCTGCCTCTCCTATTTTTGAAAGAGATGCAGGGAGAACTACCGTGTTGAAATTATTCTTTGCAAACGACTGTACACCTATTGAAGACAATCCTTCTGGAAGAACAAAGTCTCCAGCAAGCTTACATCCTGAGAATGCATACGCTCCGATAGATGTTAGACCTGCTGGCCAATTTATAGATTCAACAGGAGAATTATAGAACGCCATTTCCGCAATAGTTGCTACGCCTTCGCCAAGAACTACTGCATGCAGATTACTACAATTCTGGAATGTTGAACCAAGGATTGCAGTTACACCATTAGGTATCTCGATAATTGAAATACCGGAATTTGCAAACGCATTTGAGCCTATTGATGTAATGCCACTGCCAAGTGTCACGTCTGTCAGGCTTTTACAATTCTCAAAATAGTAAGAACCTATAGATGTAACCTTGTCTCCTATAGTCAGTTTTTTGATATTGCTGCCACGGAAAGGAACATCCGCAGGCTGAGTGTAACCACCAATATTTCTGTTGATTACAAGCTCCTCAAGTGGAGATGCTGCAGTAGTAACCTCACCATTTACAACAACATCCTTAAGATAAAGAGCCGTATTCACACTCCAGTCAAAATCTGTCGCACCCTCATTGAAAGTCAACTTACGCAGTGAAGTACAACCCTTAAACATGTTTGAACCCATAGAGGTCATGCTTCCAGGGAAAGTAAACTCCTCAAGCGATGTACAGCCGTTAAGCAAATCGCCCTTAGGAGTTGTAAAGTCCTCCGGGAAACGGCAAGACTTCAGCGCAGTACAGTTCTGGAAACATCCGCGCGGTATTGTCACACACCCATCAGGGATATAAACACTTGTGATTGCTGCGTTTGCCTTAAACGCAGAACCATTGATACTTGCGATTGTATATTCCACCCCGTCTATTGTCACAGGATTGTTCGGAATCACAATATCGCCCGAATAACTGCCTATCTCTGTCGACGGCTTTGCAACCTCAAGCTTATTACCGGTCTTAATCGTGTAAGTAAGACCCTCGTAATCCACTGTAGCCGCACTCGCGCCTACAAATGCAAAACCCAATGAAATCGTCATCAGAGCCTTGCGTAAACTAAAAGTAAAATTACTCATGATATTATGTTATTAATTAAGTTTATTTATCTTTCTTCAGTACTTCATGCACACCATTTCACAGCTCATCGTATGCACTAATTAGGACTGTCGCAAAATTACTCATTATTTCCAAATACCACACAATTAATTACAAACATTTTTCCTTAATCAATGTTAATAACACATAACAAACACTAAAACTTAAAAAATCGCACAAAAAACTTGCGCATTTCAAAAATAAACCTTAACTTTGCACTCCGAAATAAGAGCAATACCGCTCCGGTCCCATAGCTCAGTTGGTCAGAGCACCTGACTCATAATCAGGGAGTCCTTGGTTCAAGCCCAAGTGGGACCACA
>CALYOL010000208.1 GCA_945231345.1 uncultured Porphyromonadaceae bacterium | reverse complement strand
TCGGCGGCAAAACTCGCTTTTGCGTCGATACAGCACCGATTTTAGAGCGGTATTGGGCTGTAAAAAGCGGCATTGGCTTTATAGGACGAAATTCCATGCTAATCATCCCCAATGCAGGCTCTTACTTCTTTCTCTGTGAGATAATTACCACCATTGACTTACCAGCCGACGCACCATGTACCCTCACCTGTGGCGACTGCATGGCATGCGAAACACATTGTCCCGGCAAATCACTCGCTGATAGGCAGATAGATGCACGCCGATGCCACTCATACCTCACTATCGAGCATCGCGGAAACTTACCTCAAGACACCAAATTATCTGGCATTTACGGCTGCGATATATGCCAAAAGTGTTGCCCGCACAATTCCACTCCGCCCTCCACTCCCCTGCAGCAATTCCACATCCGCCCCGTAATCGCCTCAATTACCCTTTCCGACATCATGTCTCTCACTCAGCCACAATTTTCCGCTATCTTCTCACACTCTGCCATTAAACGAACCAAGCTCGCAGGACTTCGCCGAAATGCCGAACTCATCGTAAAAGGCATATAAACCGTCCCTGAAGCATTTAATTTGTTAATGATTATTAATAAAAGATTATAATTATTAAAAAACACGGAAAAAGTGCTGCTAATTGAAGATTTATTCCTAAATTTGGCGTGTAAAAACAAAAAAGGATAATATTAACCCTAAATACCATTTTTTTATGAAAAAAAGTTTACTCCTTGCATCAGCATTGTTAGTTGCTTCTTCTGCTTTCGCAGTAGTACGCGACGGTGCAAAACTTGAAAACGTGACAGTAGGTGCTAACACTTATAGCATCACAAACCGCTGGATTGTTGACCTTAACCACGACATGGCAGCATACCAGGCTCTTCCACTCAACAACACAAGCTATCGTACAGCTTGTATCGCAGGCGACTACATCCTCGTAGCCGGTTGGCCTAAAGAAAACTACACTACTGCTGAGGGAGAAGAAAAGAACGATGGTGTTGCACACCTCCTTAAATTCAATCTCTCTGACGGTAAGCTCGTTAGCGACGTAAAACTCACTCTTGACGGTGCGCTACACATTGGTACTGGTGCCGCTAACCAGATTGGTTGCGACAACTTCGGCAATGTTTGGATTGCTGACATGTGCTTCGATACTGGCAAGAGCGCTATCAACCTCTACCTCGTAGACGTTGAAACCGGTGCACTTACAGCACTTCCTCCTGTTGACCCACTTAACGTTGGTGGTGAAACTGCTTCTACCGCTGCTGTTCGTATGGACTATTGCAACATCATTGGTGACGTCACTGCTACAGAAGCTCCCGCTCGCTTCATGTGCGCATTTAATACAGACTGCCTCGCTCTCTGCCGCGCCGTTCGCGAACAGGGTTCTGACGCATGGGCTGGTGACTTCGACGGTTACTTCTACCTTGACCCAACTTCTATCGAAGAAACTTACCCAATGACTGCAAACGAAGAAACAGGCGAAGTAAAGCCTCAGACTTCTTGGGGTACCGCTCCTATGGTTTGTATGATTAACGAAGGTGAATTCCTCGGCGAAAACTTCTACGTTGACGGTTTCACTACCGCTCCGGTTATCTACAACATCTCCGGCGCTATCATCGACGGTTTCTCTAACAAAACTGACTTAGCTCCGGCACTCGGTACTAACGGTATTTCTGAATTCTGCATCGGTAGCGACAACTTCCTCGTTTACTCTACTCAACAGTATGACAAGGAACCTGGTTGCCAGGCTCGCATCGCTTGCTTCGGCGAAAGCTTTGAATACTCTAACCTCACTTCTTGCTGGGAAATCCCACAGGGCGGTCTTGGTATGACTTCAGACGGTGGTACTCGTGCTCACTGCCTCGTCACTAAAGAATACACCGACGCTAACGGTAACATTGGTATATACGTCCTCACTTACAAGTGCTACAACGGTATGGCCGTTTACGTAGTTGCTCAGGAAGGTTTCCAGGACGAACCACTCCCAGATTATCCTGAAGAAGGTGGCGTTGAAGGCATCGCTGCTGACAACAACGTTGCTCCTGTTTACTTCAACCTCCAGGGCGTTCGCGTTGACAACCCACAAAACGGTCTTTACATCGTTAAGCGTGGTAACGAAGTAGCTAAGCAGATTATCCGCTAATATCAAATAGCTGAAAACGATTAAGCATTAGTTTGATTTTTTATCATTCAAGACTCTCCAATTTTCGGAGAGTCTTGTTTTTTATATCTGTTTTTTGAGATTATTTTTGATGAAAATAGAGAAAAAATCACTACCTTTGCCACAAATACGAAAGTAGTGAATTTTTTTATAAAAATAATCATCACGATATTTGCCGCAGTCAGTCTCACTTCCTGCGGCAGCTCTGATACTTTCCGTGTAAATGGCGAGGTTGAAGGGCTTGGCACTCGTAATTTGAGATTTTACTATTACGACGGCAAGGCTCTTCAAGTGGGGCTGTCTTCCGCCATTGACGGAAAGTTTTCTTTTGAAGGACGCTCTACAGAGCCTACTCTCATCACTATCACCATTAATCAAGCCGGTGTAATCGGGCATTTTATCGCTGAAAACGGTGATGACATCTCATGCACCATTTCTGTCAATGACCCGGCTAAATTCAACATCGATGGCAATAAAGACGCCGTAAAACTCGCCAAATTCATCTCCACAAATGCTGAAACACTAAAAAGCAAAGACTACGCCACCATTAACTCGCTAATAGAAAAAAACATAGCGGAAAACCCAGGCAGCCGTGCCGCTCTCGCAGCATTTCTTATTTATTACGACTCTCGCCGCTCTCCCGTCACCGCAGACTCTCTCCTAAACTCCTTTGACGCAGACGTGCGCACACCGCAATTTATTGCCGGATACCAATCAATGCTCTCTCGCTTTGACCAAGAAGCCATGTCTGAGCCTATCACGCCGCTCACAATGTTTTGCGACCACGATTCGCTCTCAACTTTCAATCCCGCTAAATTCTCTCGCTCTCTCCTCACATTCCTTGAGGGTACAGACGTGCGACGAGACTCCGTAAAAGCCGCTATTGACTCCATCAGCAAAAAATACAGCGAAAATCGGCTTGCCATCGTCAATATCGGACTTGAGCAAGACACCCTCACGTGGAAAAAGACTCTCACAGAACAGCCTATGGCTGGAGTAAACCTGTGGATGCCAGGAGCTGTGGCTAACTCACAAATCCGCCGCCTCAACATCAGCCGCACACCACTCTTCATCGTCTGCGACTCGCTCGGCTCACAAATCTATCGCGGAGAATCCATCTCTGCCGCTTGCGACTCCTTGAAATCTCTCGGAAAATAACA
>CALYOL010000207.1 GCA_945231345.1 uncultured Porphyromonadaceae bacterium | reverse complement strand
GCCATCCGGCAGGCTCGGAGAGTCACGTCTTATGCTATCGCTCAACGCTTGCTATCCCTATACCCTAAACACAGTTTCCTGCAACTCCCACAAACATCTGTCCCACAGAGAAATACCTCTGCGCCATCTCCATAATCTTTTCCGATGATATAGCCTTCACAGTGCGATACATTTCTTCGAAATTATCATACCGCAGCCCATTTTTATAGCATGCTGCATAATAGTCCTCTGTTGCGAAAAGCTCCTCTGATGTCCCCGAAAGGGCAGAAAGATAATACCGCCTAACTGCCGCAAGTTCCGTTTCTGGCAGCGGCTCCGATTTCATCAGCTCCATTTGATGCTTAACCTCAGCTACAACTGCTTCTACATTCTCTCCGGCGCACTGGCTCGTGATGGATATGACACCTCCTTCCGCTGTACCCTTCAGCACTGCGTGGATGCCGTACGTTAGACCCCTGTCTTCACGGATTACGCGGCTTAGACGGCTACCGAAATAGCCACCAAGCGCAACTACCGCTATTTTCAGATACTTATAGTCTTCCGTTCCGGCATCTGCCGCAGGTATGACCATATCAACCGAACACTGCACCTGCTCCGGCATATCTTTTTTCGCCGTTTTACCATCTAAGCTCTTATCCATAAGCACTTTACGCAATGGGAAAGGCTCTCCTGACGGCAATTTGGAAAACGCTTTCTCAAATTGACTCATTACGTCTGCCGTAATCTTGCCCGCAACGAATATTTCCGGTCGCGAATTGCGTATTATGCTGTCATATAATGCCTTAACTTCTATCCGTGTAAGAGTTTTCAATGCTTCGAGTGGCATTTCCGACTTCACCGCCGGATGATTATCGCCAAATAGCAGCTGTTTTATTAAAAACGACGACTGATACTGCACTGTCTCACGTTTCATGCTCTCAGATGCGAAAAGTTTGCGAACTTTGCCCTCAAATTCCATCTGTGGGAACGTGGAGTCTGTGAGAATTTCGGTCAGCAACGGCAGCAATTCCGGCAACGTGCGGTTTAGTGCCTTCAGCGATAGTGTCGTGAAATGTGTGCCACAGTCTATCCCGATTTTTGAGCCGTAAAAGTCAAAAATCTCCGTTATCTCATCCGAGCTGCGACATGATGTGCCATCAAGGAGCATAGAGGTCATCGTGCTTAGCGCAAAACTATTCTCCACGTCATACTTCCCTCCATGCCACACCATCACTATTCGGCACAGGTCTTCACACTCGTGGGCTATCACATTTAGCCTCACGCCATTCTTCAGCGTAACAGTCTTTATTTCAGTCAGTTTAAGCCCAGAAATCTCATAAACTTCAGGCTGCACGGTGCGGTCTAACATAGGTTGAATAGTTTCTTTGCCGCCTCAAGGTCTTCCGGTGTGTCTATGCCCACCGTCGGCTGAGTTGTCAGAGCAACCTTTATCCGATAGCCGTTTTCTATCCAACGAAGCTGCTCAAGCGACTCTGCTATCTCCAGCGACGACTGTGGGAGTGATGTCAATTCCTGAAGCACTTCGCCTCGGTACGCATACATGCCGACATGGATATAGAAATCCCTGTGTTCAAGCCATTCTTGCCACTTATAGTTGCGGACGTATGGCAGGATTGCTCGGCTGAAATATATCGCATTTCCCGAATGGTCAAAGATTACTTTCACCTTGTTGGGGTCAAATACGCCCTCAAATCCACCGGCTACGTCATACTTGCGTGCCAATGTTGCTATTTGGGTTGACTCATCTTCAAAGCATCGCTTTATCTCTGCTATCTGCTCGGGTGCCACAAATGGCTCATCGCCTTGTATGTTTATTATGATATTTGCCTGAGTATCAATCTTATGGAACGCCTCATTCACGCGGTCGGTGCCGCTTCGGTGTTCGGTTGACGTCATCACCACATTGCCGCCAAATGCTTTTACGGCATCATATATCCGGCTGTCGTCTGTCGCTACATATACCTCCTCAAGCTCTTTGCTCACCTGGCGATATACTCGCTCTATCATCGTCATGCCTCCTATATCGGCAAGTGGCTTGCCCGGAAATCGGCTTGACGCATAGCGTGCTGGTATTATTCCTATAAACTTGTTCATAATCAATATATTACACCGTCAATTCCTGTCTTCAGCAGTTCATTTATATGGTTTTCGTCGTTGTCTTTAACCTCTACCACCATGCGGATATCAACCTTCGCGTCATGCACTGCGGATGCAAATTCCTCCAGGCTGATTTCATTGCCTGAAATCAATACATAGTCCACATCAGCACCTCGCAATGCTATCACTTCCGCCGGTGTGCTCACTGTGCAGCCCACAATTGGCTCTGCGCCTAATTTTTCACGCACAAGCCGCGGATGAACTGTGCCGGGAAGCAAATGTATCCCATGACAGTGGGTCGATTCAAGTCTTTCCATATCTCCCTCAACCGTCATTATCACCTCCGCTTCTTTACACAGTGCCGAAATTGCATCAAGCACACTGCCATCCACATCTTTCGCCACTGACAGCATCAGCCATTTTGCACCACTGTCTATCAGGTCTTTAGCAGATGCTATGTCTGCGTCAGAATTTATTTTCAGTCTGTATATTATCATTTCTTCAGCTTGAACCCTACTGTCACGCCATCATAGCTGTTGAGTAGCGTCGATGCCGTCTTGAGGGTCGAATTATTAGAATATTTTGCGATAGTCTCTACAAGTGTAATGAGTTTTGACGCATCAAATGTCATTGCTATCTGATTGCTTGAGCTCTTCGTGATATAAGCCGTCATTGTAGCGACATCTCTCCCAAGTGCTTGGTATGTAAACACAAAATCACCATTTTCATCCTTCGTGATTTTACCCTTTGAGGTTATGCGCTTCACGGTAAACGTAAACGTGCTGTCATTTGTGACCTCGAGCTTCAGATTTGTGATGCCTGAACGCTGATATACTGGCAGAATTTTAGACTCAATAGCCGATGCTGCTGCCGCGCCGCCTGCCTTCTGAAGCAAGTTGTCAGACTTGAACGAGACTGCCGGCGCCTCATATTTCCATGTGCCTACAAGGTCTTTAATTTCTACCTTATCCGTGCCAAGCACCGAGCCTATAACGCCTGAAATGGCAGACGTGCTTGTTGAATCATTGTCCAATACTTTTCCGAGTACGCCTTGTAAATCAAAGGCATAACTATTATTACAGCCAAACAATATGGCTAAGACAATTAGAATTGAATTAAAGTTACGTTTCATTTTTATGTTATTTTTTATTTATTTTCAAGACTTTCATCACTCTGATTTCGCATTAGCTTTGTCAAATTTCTGCCACTGTGAATTTTCACTCACATATTCCGG